>NZ_JAIQXU010000013.1 GCF_020166395.1 Deinococcus betulae
AAGGACTAGGTGAACTGCTGCTGGAGTCGGCCAATGATGCGCTGCTGCAAAGGCTCAGCTGCGAACCAGAGGTGCGGGCCGTGGTTGACCTCTTGCTGGCTCAAGCGAAGCAGCCCGCTCTACCGGAACTGTTGCTCTACTGGACGAACCTAGTCCACGACGAGGAGGGTGCAGACCACTGGCCCATCTCAAAACAGCTGTGGGAGGTGCTGGGGCAGCGTCGCACCTCTTCGGACTCTTGATCGGCAAGGGCTCGTGCCGCCTTTTCCCATCTGTTGCTTGGCACATGGAGCGTGCTTGGTCTTTCTACGCTATCTGCTGATTCTGACTAATAAAGCAAAAGCCCTATTTCTATCACCGGCCTTCTGTCCAGCCCACGCCCAGAATGTGCGCGCTGATGCCTATCAACGCTGGGTCGCGCTCGACCAGTCGTAGAGCCGTCATCAGGCCGCTTCGCCGCACTGGGTCGCTGATCTCCAGCGCTGGGTCGGCCAGCAGATTGGCGGGGCCTTCCAGGGCATAGAGGGTCACGTTGCGCAGGCCAGCTGCTCGCAATTCGGCTTCCAGCTCGGCAGGATGGTGAAAGTAGGCGGTGGTAAAGAATCCGGGGCGGTCCTCAGGATTCAGGTAGCTCCCAGTCGTGTACGCCCGCTCACGGATGGCGCGGCTGTAGTCTTCTTCGTCCAGCCCGTGTTTGAAGTCGCCGCAGATGGCCCCCGCACGCGGAATGGCCGTGGCAGCCACCAGCCCACCGGGCCGCACGGTGCGCGCGGCTTCGGCCAGGGCGGCGGCGCGGTCGTGGGCGTCAGGCAAGTGATAGAGCGGCCCCATGACCAGGGCGGCGTCGGCCAGGTCGTCCGGGTAGGGCAGAGCGCGGGCGTCGCCTAGCGTGACCGAAGCCAGCGCCGCCAGCGACGGATCGGCACGCACCCGCTCGATATGCACGGGCATGGCGTCCAGCAGGTGAACCCGGTGCCCCCGCCGCAAGCACTCGCGGGCGTAGACGCCGGTGCCGCCGCCAATGTCCAACACGGTGGCAGGGGCACTGGGCAGCAGGCGTTCCAGCACGTCCAGTGTGCGGGCAAACTCGATCAGGCCCAGGCCACGGGTCAGGCGGTCGTGTTCGCGGTCGCGGTGGTAGTAGGCGGTGATCTCGTCCATGACCTAGCCTGCCAGCGGCTGCGGCTGCAGCCAATACGCCAGGCGGCCCAGCAGCCTGTGCGGCCTTTGGCCCATCCTGGCGGGCAGGTTCAAGGTCAGACTGGAGGGGGGCCAGGCTGCCTCGCCTGCGGTGACTTCATGATCACAGGAGGTCGGATCGTCTCCTCTGCGGGCTGTCGTCTTGACCAGTTTCGGTTGTCCATGTAGAGAGGCCTGGATGCTGTAGCGGCAGAACGAATACCTGATCCTAAGCCGCTCGGCCTCTTCCTTCATCCGCCGTTCGCCGGATATCTATTGCTCCGCCGCCGTGCCATGCTTGGGTCATGAACACCGCGCTTCCCCACACGCCACAGGAGGCCCTGAAAGCCTTCCTGACGCACTGGCAGGGCGAGCATTACCGCGAGATGGCCGCTTCACTGCCTGCCCGCGCCTTTCCCACGGGTCGGCGCAGCATCCGGCAGGTCAAACTGGCCTACCCGGGCCGTCTGGGGGACTTCAGCATTCTGGCGGCGCACGACACCGACCCCGCCGCCACCAACGTGGACGTGCAGGTGCTGTGGCGTCAGCGCGGCGGCCTGGAACTGGGCCGGATGCGCTACCGCATGGTGTACGTAGACGAGCAGGACCGGCCGCTGGCCCGCCACCACCCCGGCGGTCAGTGGAAACCGTTTGCGACGTATACGTTGCCGGTGCCCAGACCGCTTAAGGCGTGAGGTCAGCGCAGCCGCCACGCGCGTCCAAAGGTAAGTGAGTTCAGCCGGCCTGGTCCCTCTACAAGCCGGTTCATATGATGCTGCGCCTCTTGCTCTGGTGTCGCTTTCGGGTGACCAGCAGAAGACCTCCGCAGAGCGCAAGAACACCGAGCAAGGCTATCGGCCAGCCCCTCCAGCCAGCCTGGTGGCCGGGCCAGTGATAGGCCGCCGCAATACTTTCCAGCAGCTCGTTGTAGAGCGGAACGCCATTTTCTCCGTTGGTCATGATGACGGCCCCCTGCCCGGTCTGCGGATACATCACTGCAATGGCCCGGAACCCCTGATTGATCCCGCTGTGCCCAAACGAGAGGGTTGGCCCATGACCATGCAGAGTGAGCCCCAGGCCGTAGGCGTGCTGCCAGCCCTTTAGACCGGGGGTGTGGTTGGTCAGCATCTGGTCCATGACGCCGGGCGATAGGACAGCGCCCGGCGTCTTTTGTGCGGCGCCCGACAGCGCCAACAGCCAGCGGGCCAGGTCGCTGGGCGTGGACCACAGCCCGGCGGCGGCCAGTTCGGGATAGGTGTGCCAGCGGCCGGGCAGGGGCGTGCCGTTCGGCTGATGGGCAACCGCCGCCTGCGACTCCAGCGCCGCCGGTAGGGGCTGCGTGAACCCGCTGCGGGTCATCCCCAGCGGGGCCAGCACCTGCCGCCGCATCAGGTCGGGAAACGCTGTGCCTGCCGCGTCCTGCATCAAGAGCTGCAGCACCTCGTAGCCGCCCCCGGAATAGGCGTAGGCCTGACCCGGCCGCCGCTCCACCCGCACGGGCTGCGACGTGGCGGGCGCCTGGCCGTCTAGCACCTGCCGCAGGGTCGGCAGCGCCTGCCCCGCCGGGTAGCCCAGGTAGCCGGGCATGCCAATGCCCGCCGTGTGCGCCAGCAGGTGCCGCAGCGTGACAGGGTGCTGGCGAGTTAGGGCGTTTTCAGGCAGCTGCCAGGAGCGCAGGGTCTGATTAACTGGTACGTCCAGGCCAAGCTGACCGCTTTGCACCAGCCGCAGGGCCGCAGTGGCCGTCACGGCCTTACTGATAGACGCTGCCTGAAAGAGCGTGCTGGGCGTCACCGGGGCAGGCTGGCCGGCCTGAAGTACGCCGTAGCCTCTGGCCCAGACCACCTGTCCGTGATCAATCACCGCGACGCTCACGCCAGGGACGTGGTGAAACGCCATCCGGTCGGTCAGGCTCATGCCCGCCCAGTGTCCCGGTGGCTGCCAGAAGGGGCGCGCAGGCCGCAGTCCCTGCTCAACCTGCTGGATTGTGGCGGGCTGGGCGGCCTGCCCCGTGCCCAGCCCCAGAAGGAATGCCAGCAAGAAGAAGGGCCGCACGGGGCTCAGTTTAGGGGCAGGGACGAACAGACGCGGCCTTACATGACGGCTGAGCACCTTGAGGCGGGAGCTGCCCTCACTCCACCCGGAAGGCCGCTGCGTCCTGCCCCGGCAGGGTTAGGTGCAGGTAGCCGCCAGAGACACTGGCTTTGGCATCCTGACCGACGAACAGGGAAGAGGTGGCGGCCCGGTTGGCCCAGCCCACGCCCAGGCTGCCCAGCTTGAGGCTATAAGATTTCCGCGCCTTGCCGTTGTGCCACGCGGCTAGCACGGTCTGCCCGTTCAGTTCACGGGTAAACAGCAGCAGGTCGCTCCCCAGGGCATCTGGGCTGGGCAGCAGCTTCAGGGCGCCGGCACTCAGGGCGGGACTGGCCTTGCGGGCGGCGATGGCGGCGCGGGTCACCTCGAACACCGCGCGCTCGGCGGGGGTCCAGGCGTCTTCAAATCGCATGTCGCGGCGGTTGTCGGGGTCGGCGCCGCCGCGCATGGCGATCTCGGTGCCTTGCCACAGTACGGGCACGCCGCGCAGGGTCATCAGGGCGCGCAGACCGTATTTGGTGCGCTCCTGGCCCACATCTTCAAACAGGCTGCCCTGGGCAAAACGCGGGACATCGTGGTTGTCCAGAAACAGGGCCACCTCGCCGGGACGCACCAGTTCGCCCTGCCGGGCCAGCACGCTGCGCACGCCGTCCAGGCTTTGCCCGGCCATGATGCTGCCCTTCATAGCCGCTTGCAGGCTGAACAGAAAGAGGCTGTCAAAGCCCTCCTTTTGCCAGTCGGCCACCGTGCCCGTGTCGGCGTCGTACCACTCGCCCAGGGTCCAGGTGCCGGCCTGGCGGTCGCGGGTCAGCAGGTCGCGCAGAAAAGGGCCTTCAACATGCTTAATGGCGTCGTAGCGGAAGGCCTGCACGCCCTGTTCGCGCCAGAAATCGGCGTTGTCCAGCAGCAGTTCGCGCACCTGGGGGTTACTCTGGCGCAGGTCGGGCAGCCCCGCTAAGGCACAGTCCACATCCTTGTTGGCCGAAGCGCTGCACTGCGCCTCACCGTTAAACCAGGCGGGACGGGCCCGCACAGCCGCCGCCTCGTAGCCGTAATGGTTGATGACCTGGTCCAGCACCACACGCAGATCGGCGTTCTGGGCGGCTTTGGTGAACGCGCCGAAATCGGCCAGGGTGCCAAAGTGTGGGTCCACGTTGCGGAAATCGGCGGGCCAGTACCCGTGATAGGGCGCCGTGCCAAATGAGTTGGCCGTCTGCTGGAGGTACACCGGGGTCAGCCACACCGCCGTGGCTCCCAGTTTCTGGATGTACGGCAGCTTGGCGGTCAGGCCGGCCAAGTCGCCGCCGTGCCAGGCGCGTAGGTCGGCGCGGTTGACGCCCTGATTGTTGCTGGCGTTGCCATCGAAAAAGCGGTCTGGCATCACCTGATAGATGATCTGCCCCTCAAAGCGGGCCGGGGGCGTGGCCGTCTGCGCGCTGCTCTGTCCGGCAACCGCCGTGAGCAGCGCGCCCAACAGGGCGAGGTGGCGCATAGGAGCATGGTAACTCTCCGGCCGCGCGGCGAGAGAACAGGTGAGCCAACGGCGAAGGTGGCTGAGGGGTTGGCTGAGTATGGATTCCGTGCCCTGAACTCGATGGTTTCTTGCGCGGTTCGCTCGGCTTTTAGCGTTTTGGCCAATGATTCAACCGGAACCCATATCAGGTCGGCTGCCCCTTCGCGGCACGTCTCACACGCGAAAACGGCGAACCCCTTAAAGGTCCGCCGCAAATGCTAGAGATGGGAGCAGCGATTACCAGCCGCCCGAGGCGCCTCCGCCGCCCGACGAGCCACCACCAAAGCCGCCGAAGCCG
This sequence comes from Deinococcus betulae, assembly GCF_020166395.1. Lineage (NCBI taxonomy): Bacteria > Thermotogati > Deinococcota > Deinococci > Deinococcales > Deinococcaceae > Deinococcus > Deinococcus betulae. Next base: position 5,085 of record NZ_JAIQXU010000013.1, read on the forward strand.
CCGGCCGTCTGCGGGGTGTGGGCGGTGGCCTGTGCGGCGGGAACGAGCACGAGGGTCAGGGTCAACAGAGCGGTCAGAATGCGGCTGAACATGGTGAAAACCTCCAAAGTGGGAGAGGGGACTTGAGGTGAAGGCCGGCCGGGCTTACCAGCTGCCAGTGGCGCCGCCGCCCCCGAAGGAACCGCCTCCGCCGCGCACGGTGCCCTGAGTCTGGGGTGCAGGCGCAGCAGCCTGAGCGACGACGGCGGTCATGAGGGCGAAGGTCAGCAGGGCGGTCAAGGTGCGTTGAACTGTCATAGGACAACCTCCGAAGGGATCAGGAGCGGGGGGGTACAGGAGGAACGGTGCTCAGCTGCACGGGACCAACGCCTGGATCGGCCAGTTGCACGGGGCCAACACCGGGGTCCGCCAGTTGCACCGGGCCGACGCCGGGATCGGCCAGCTGCACGGGGCCAACGCCTGGGTCGCTGTGCACGGTGACGGTCTGGGCACCGGCCAGAGGGGCCAGCAGCGCGGCACCCAGCAGGGCGAGCAGGACGGGGCGGAGGGTGCGGGGAGTGCGGCTGCTGGTCATGGGGCTCACCTTAAAAAGGCGCTGGGGACGCCCCAGAGACACTCATGAGCACGGGCGGAGACACAGCGGAGACAGCAGAGGACACAGCAGAGGACAGCGCCGCCCCGGCCCGTCAGGACGGGCAGGAAGCTCAGGGGGAGAAGGCCTGCATGTAACCCGAACAGCGGCAGAAATGCGGCATGTTTATCCGCCTGTGCGTGCTGCCCAGCGTGGCGCAGCCAGCAGAACCTTGCGGCACGGGATCAACCCGCTGGTCTGCCCAGCACGCCACGGGGTGCAGCCTGGACGGAGCCTGCGCTCATACAGCTTCCGTCTGTTTCATTGACAACTCGGGAAAGAACCGAGTGGCAAACTCCATGCCCGGAACCCGCTTTCCTTCTCGCTTCGCTCGGATTTCATCGTTCGTGCAAACGACTCCACCTCCGTCGGTTTCAGTAACTGCCGCCTGCGCCACCACCTCCAAAAGAGCCGCCGCCAAAGCCGCCGAACGAACCGGCGGTCTGCGGGGTGTGGGCCGCCGCCTGGGCGACCGGAGCGAGAAAGAGGGCCAGCAGTAGGGCAACGTGACGCATACGACCTCCTGAATGCGGGGAGAAACGAGGACAGGGCCGCGCGTGGTACGCGGAGAAGACGGCGCGCCGCAGGACCAAAGGTGCCTCACGGCGCGCAGAGACAGAGACGCGCCACGCGGCGGGTGTGCGGGTGATGAAGCCCTGGGGCCAGAGGCAAGCTTGCGCCCCCGCACCCCCGCACGGTGCCGCGTGGGCGGGGACGGCGCGGAGACAGCCCGCCCTGGTGGCCGGAGCTGTCCCCGGTCCCAGCAGCGCACGAGCCCCACTGTCCCCGAGCCGTCCCCGGCCGCCGCGCACACTCTCCTCACCGCTCGGGAGCAGCAGAGAACAAGCCCCCGCCGGAAGGAGAGTGATATGGGACTTCATCGGCAACCAACCAGAGCGTGGACCCCGGCGTACGCCGGCCCCGCCATCGAGCTTCAGGAGGTGCACAGAAGGTACGGCTCCATTCAGGCGCTGCAGCCCACCAGCCTGAGCATCCACCGGGGCGAGGTCGTGGCCCTGCTGGGGCCCAACGGCGCCGGCAAGAGCACCCTGGTCAACATGGTGCTGGGCCTGCTGGCCCCCACCGGCGGCGCCGTCAAGGTCTTTGGTCAGTCGCCGCTGGAAGCCGCCCACCGCATTCACACCGGCGCTATGATGCAGCAGGTCCACCTGGCCGCCAATCTGCGCGTCTCTGAACTGGTCGAGCTATTTTCCAGCTACTACCCGGCCCCCCTGAAAGTGGCCGACACCCTGGAGCGCGCTGGGCTGACCGCCCTGGCCGGCCGCACCTACCGCCAGCTGTCCGGCGGCCAGCGTCAGCGGGTGCGCTTTGCCCTGGCCCTGTGCGGCGACCCCGCCCTGATGGTGATGGACGAGCCCACCGTGGCGCTGGACACCGAAACCCGCCGCGCCTTCTGGATGGAAGTTCGCCGCCTGGTGGACGACGGCCGCACGGTGCTGCTGACCACCCACTACCTCGAAGAAGCCGACGCCCTGGCCGACCGGATTCTGGTCATCGACAAGGGCCGCCTGGTGGCCCAGGCCACGCCGCAGGAACTCAAGGCCCGCGTCAACGTGCAGCACGTCTCGCTGCGCACGGTCCTAAGCGACCCGCAGCTGATGGCGGTGGCTGGGGTGCGCGCCGTGCGCCGCCAGGCCGACACGGTGCATCTGACGGTGGACGGCACGGCCGTGATCGCGCCGCTGCTGTACGCCCTGGACCCGGCCCTGCAGGAATTTACGGTGCGGCCTGCCAGCCTCGAAGACGTGTTTCAGGGCCTGCACGCCCCCCAAGGAGTGAGCGCATGAGCCTCGTGCAAGACGTGTCCCGCCCCGCCCGGTCGGCGCCGCCCCGCGTCAACAAGGTCCGGCTGTACGGCCTGGAAGTGCGCGCCGAGACCCTGACTCTGCTGCGCAGCCCGATGTTCCTGATTCCCACCATCATCTTTCCGCTGCTGTTTTACGTGGTGTTCGGCTTCACGTACATGAACCAGTCGGCCGGCAATGTCCGGGTGCCCATGTACATGCTCGCCACCTACGGGGCCTTCGGGGTCATCGGCGCGTCGCTCTTCTCCTTCGGGGTGGGCATCGCCAACGACCGGGCCAGCGGCTGGCTCAAGATCAAGCGCGTCTCTCCGATGCCGCCCGCCGCCTTCCTGCTCTCGAAATTTGCAACGTCTTTGATGTTCAACGTGACCATCATCTCGCTGATGTTCCTGCTGGGCGCCACCATCGGCAAGGTCGAGATGCCGGCCGAAACGTGGCTGCGGCTGGGAGCGACCCTGATTCTGGGCGGCCTGCCCTTTACGGCCCTGGGACTGGCTCTGGGGTTCCTCTCGGGCCCCGGCGCAGCGCCGGCCCTGGCGAACGTCATCTACATCCCCATGTCTTTTGCCTCTGGCCTCTGGGTGCCGCACTCCATGCTCCCCGAGTTCTTTCAGAAGCTGGCCCAGTACCTGCCCCCCTACCACTTCTCGCAGCTGGCGCTGGGACAGATTGGCGCCGCCACCGACCCCAACATGCTCACCCACATTCTCTGGCTGGTCGGCTCCACGGTGCTGTTTCTCACCCTGGCCCTGATTGGCTACCGACGCGACGAAGGCAACGCTGGCCTGTAAGGCCCCCGGTCCTCCCCGGCTCAGCGCTCCTAATCCACCCTGGCCCCCTAGCCCCCCCTGGAGGTGATCGCCTTCTAACGCCCGGCCGCTCCACCTGACCTGCCCCCGGCGCCCTCACCTGGCCCGCCCTGTCCGCCCACCGGCCCCTCCGTTCCCCCTCACCGGCGCCGCAGCGCCACACCCAAGGAGACTTGCCATGACCAACATCAACATGACCGACATCGACTTTAGCGACCTGAACATCGAAGCCCTGGAAGTCACCGAAGTGCGCGACAGCACCGCCCTGGCCGAAACCGGCGCCTCGTCCGGCTCCAGCAGCTGCAGCGCCACCTCCACCTGCGGAAGCAGCTCCTGCTGCTGCGGCTCGGTTGAAGCGCAGCTTTCAGAGTAAGGCGGCCACGCACCGCACGACCGGGGAGGGCATGGGCCAGCGTTTGGCCCCCCTCCCCCCCTTTTTCTTCCCACTTCCTCTTTTGCGCTTCTCCCAACATCAGACCCCACAAAGTCCGCCCCAGACCCTGCACGCACACCCACCCAAAGGAGGTTTCCCGGCCATGACCCAGCGCTCTGTTTCTGCCCCGATTCGCCCCGCCCCCACCCCCCTGGCCGACCAGCTGGCCCCCCAGCTGCTGCTGCGCTTTAACCACCTGAGCCCCGCCCACCTGCCTCCCTTTCCGCTGCTGGAGCAGCTGCGCCGCGATCAGGCGGTGCGGGCGGATGTCGAAGCCCAGCGCGCAGCCGCCGCAGCCGCCCTGTATGCCCAGGTGTCGGCCGCGCAGGACGATACCGAGCGCCGCGAGTGGCTGGCCCTGCGCCGCAGCGTCCTGGCGGGCAAAACGCCCCGCACGGTACCGGCAGCAGCGCCCGCCGAGGTCCACACTTATCTGGCGGCCCAGGCTGCGCAGGAGGGCCACACCGCCGAACTGAGAAGCGCCCTGGCCGCCCACCTGGGCACCGAGCGGGCCGCCTTGCAGGCCGCCTGCCGGGACGAGCGTTTTCTGAAAGGCCTGGCCGTGTCCAGCGCGCCGCTGCTGGCCACTGCGCGGCAGTACGCCGCCACGCCGCTGCTCGAGCAGAAGGGCACGCTGCGCAAGTGCGAATACCGCCTGCTGCAGTACGTGTCGCGCGCCGCCTGGAAAACCAGCCCTTACAGCCACTACACCTCGGTGGCCGGCGGGCGCTGGACACAGGGCGCGGCCGGCGCGCTGACCCGCCCCGAAGTGCGGGCGAGCACCACCGTCAACCACGTCCTGATTCTGCGCCTGCTGGACGGCGCCCTACAGACCCCTGACCTGCGTGCAGCGCTGCCCTGGCGCCTGGGCGACCACCTGCGGGTGCAGGGCGGCGAGGTGCGTTTTGAGCAGGCCATTGACGACCCTGCGCGCCAGCCGCGCGCCCGCAACCTGGCCTCGCGCCGCGTCACCCTGCGCCTGAGTGCCGGCCTGGCCCGCCTGATCGCGGCGGTGCGGGACAGCGGGGGAGAGGCGGACTACGCGGCGCTGGTGGCGGCCCTGAGCGGCCTGTCGCCCGACCCCCAGGCGGCGCCGCGCTTTGTGGGGCAGCTGATGGACAGCGGCTTTCTGCGCCCGGTCACGGGCCTGAGCGAGCAGCCCACCGACCTGCTGGGTCAGGTGGCGGCGCTGCTGCGCCAGGCCGAAACAGCCGAGAGCGAGCGGGCGGCGGCGGCCCTAGACGACCTGGCGATGGCCCTGGCCGCCTTTCCCTGGGTGCCGAGCGCCGCGCGCCCCGCCGCGCTGGAGGCCGCCCGCGCCCACCTGCAAGCCGCTTACGACGCTTACGGCCTGACCCTCCCAGCGGGCCCCGTGCTGTACGAGGACACGGTGGCTCCGCAGGCCCTGGCGCTGGACGTGACGCCCTACGCGCCGGCCATTGAGCGCCTGCACCTCTTGCTGTCGGTGCTGCGGGTCTTTGACACCCACCTGCTGTTCGAGCCGCTGCTGCGGGAACGCCTGGTGGGCCAGCACGGGCCGGGCGCGCGGGTGGACGACCTGCCCACCTTTGTCCGCGAGAACGCTGACCTGTTTGACGAGTGGCTGCAGGCGTCCCTGCGCGGGCCGGGTGCGGGCTTAAAAGCCCTGCCCGAACTTCAGGGCGTGCTGGCCGTGCAGCGCGAGGTGCGCGCCGCCTACCTGCAGGCCGCCCGCGCCGGCGCCGAGGAACTGGACCTGACCGGCGCGCAGCTGCAAGCCTGGCTGGAGCGCCTGCCTGAGCGTCTGACGGCCCGGCCTTGGTCCTACGACGTCTTTGCCCAGGCGGCGGCTGCGGACGGCAGCCTGATCGTCAATCAGGTGTACGCGGGCTACGGGCAATACTTCAGCCGCTTTCTGACCGAGTTGCCTGCGCAGGTCATGGCCGACGTGAAAGCCACCGTCGAGGCGCTGGCTCCGCGCGGCTTGTCGCAGGTGGGCCTGCGCAGCGCCCACGGCTTTACCGCCAATCTGCACCCCGCCCTGACATCCACTGAGTTGCAGGTGGACGCCCCTGTGGACGGCCCGGCCCTGCACATTGACGACCTGTACCTGCATCATGACGAGGCGGCGGACGAGGTGCGTCTGCGCCGGCGCGACACCAACGAGCCGGTGCAGGTGGTGTACGCGGGCTTTCTGATTGCCCAGCTGCTGCCTAGCCTCAAGAACTTTCTGGTCACGCTGACGAACAACGGCCTAATCGTGCCGCACCTGCCCGACATCGCCGAAAGTGCTCTGGGCCCCGCAGACGGCCAGGTCCGGCGCACGCCGCGCCTGCGCTCGGGCGGGGTGGTGCTGCACCGCGCCCGCTGGAGCGTGCCGCACGGCGCCCTGCCGGTGCCCGGTCCCCACGACAGCGACGCCGACTACGCCCTGGCTCTGTGGCGCTGGGCCGCCGAGCACGGCCTGCCCGAACAGGTGTTCGTGCGCCGCCGCCGGGCCCGCCAGGCCAGCGCCAACCTGGGCGCCTGGCAGGCCGAACTGGCGGGCGGCACCCAGAAGCCGCAGCACCTGGAGTTCAGCAGCCCGCTGCACGCCCGGCTGCTGGCCAAGATGCTGCGCGACGCCCCGCAGGACTTCGTGTTCGAAGAGTGCCGCCCCCTGCCAGAAGAGGCGCTGCTGGCCCCCGACCCCCACACCCCCCTGACCAGCGAACTGGTCTTTGAACTGCACCAGAAGGGACGGCTGTGATTCCCAGGCACCGCAGAAACAGCGCTGAGGCGCCTGTCCATCGTCGCCGTCCCTTCTTCTCTGTCACTCGCTTCGCTCGGGTTCGTCTTCGACTCACCCCAGTTTTTTGCCCCCGCGCCGGAGGTTCCCTATGAACGCAGCCCTGTACCTCACCCACTATCAGAACGACAAACGCCCCCTGCTGCGCGACCTGGTGCTGCCGCTGGTGCTGGAGATTCAGGCGCGCCCCGGCATTGAACGGGCCTATGCCGAGCGCCACTGGAAGTTTGGCCCCCACGTCCGGCTGATTGTGCGGGGGGAAGACGGCGCGGTGCAGGCGGCGCTGGACGCAGCGAAAGTGCAGGCCGAGGCTTACCTGGCCGCCCACCCGTCGGCCGCCGTGCTGGACGAGGCGGCCTACCTGGCCCGCAGCGAGAAACTGGGCACGCTGGAACTGGAGCCTGGCCCCTACGGCCCCCTGCGCCCCGACAACAGTGTGGTGGTGGGGGCGGCCCCTGACCGGCAGGGCGTGCTCGGCTCGCCCGAGGCCGAGGATTTCCGTGCCCAGTATTTTGCGGCCCTGACGCCCGCTGTACTGCGGACCCTGCAGGCCGACACCGGCAACACCGCCGAGCGCCTCATCCGCCTGGCGCGCATCTTTGTGCTGTACGCCAGCACCTATCCGTTCGGTGTGTACAGCGGCCATATCTCGTACCGCTCGCACCTGGAAGAATTCCTGTTTCGTCAGGGCGGCGGCGAGAAACTGCGCGCGGCCTTTGCCCAGAAATACGCGCCTATTCGCCAGGAGGTGCTGCGCGCGGTGGACGGCGTGAGCAGCGGCGGGCGCGACGAGGTGCTGAGCCTCTGGGAAACGCAGTTCCGGCGGATGTGGCCCATCGGGCGGCAACTGGCCGACGCGGGCCTGCTGGCCGCCGACCCCACCGCGACCATGCAGCGCGCAGCGGCCGGCATCAACCCCGAGGCGCAGGCGCGCTGGGCGTTCGGGCCGGACTACCAGTTCAGCGAATTTCACCAGGAACTGCGCAAGTTCAATATTTCCGAGACCTGGTACCACGTCGAGATGTTCTCCACGTACCGCACGCTGATGAACTTCATGTACAGCGTGTTGCCGCTGATGGACATCTCGCCCACCGAGCGCTACTTCGTCAATTACATGGTCAGCGAAGCCATGCAGGAACTGCACGGCCAGGACTGGCAGGGCTTTTTCGAGCAGTGGTGGGTTCAGCTGCGCGAGGAAGGTGTCGCGTGAGCGCCGCCGCACAGGTGAAGCCCGGCGCGGCCGGGACCGTGGCTGCGCTGGCCCGCACCGCCGAGACCGACGTGCCACTGCGCCTGCGGCCCGGCGTGGGGCATGTGCCCATCCGGGGCGGCATCCGCTTTCAGCACTGGGACACCACCTTCCGCATTCAGGGCCACCCCGCGCTACACGCGCTGTTCACGGGATTGTTGCCGCAGCTGCAGGCCGGAGTGACGGCGCAGGCGCTTCAGGCGGCCCTGCCCGCCGGGGCCTGGCCCGCCGCGCGGCTGCTGCTGAATGAACTGCGGGCGCGCGACCTGCTGCTGCCCGTGGAGGAAGAACCGAATGCCGAGGAGCTGGGCTCCCACGCGGGCATCCTGACCTTTCTGGCCTCGCTGAGTGACCGCCCCTCAGCAGCGTTCCGCGCTGTGCGCGCGGCCCGCGTGACCCTGCGCGGCCCGGCGGCCCTGACGGCGGCGGTGGCCGCGCACCTGCGGGATCTGGCGTTTGCGGATGTGCAGGTGGAGACCGGAGCCGACGAGGGCCAAAGCATCGTGACGCTGAGCCTGAGCGCGGACTCTGGGGCACCGACCCTGCTGGCTGCGCTGGGCGCCGAGCAGGGCATTATTGCGCCGCTGCACACCCCCGCAGAGGTGCTGGCCGGGCGCCTGACCCTGAGCGGCACGCCCGCCGAACCGCTGAAGCAGTTGCTGGCAGGGTTGCTGGCACTGGAAGCTTTCCGGCAGGTGGCCGAGTTAAAAAGCGGCGTGAGTGCCGAGCGGGGGCTGGTGGTGGACGCTGCAACCCTCCACAGCGCCCCAGTGCCCGCATTCCTCCAGCCTGACACCCTGGAAGGATGGTGGACCCTGGCCCGCGCCGAGCTGCCCCTGGCCGGTCCCGACGACCTGCACGCCCTGCTGACCGGGCCCTTCGCTCTCACCACTGCCCCCTCGGCAGCGGGCGAGCAGCTCCCCCTGTTCACCTACGGTGCGGCCGATGGCCCCGCGCAGGCGGGTTGGGGCAGCGACGGTGAAGAAGCCCTGCACCGCGCCCAGGAGCGGCGCCTGCTGGCCCTGCTGCCCGCCGCGCCAGAGGGCTTGGCCGGGGCAGAGGTCGCCCTCCCCGTCCTGGGCTACAGCGAGACCGACCTGCTGGGCCGGGGCGTGGCGGCCGTGCTGAGCGCCGACCTAGCGCGGCAGCCAGAGCGCTTTACCGCCCAGCCCCTGCCCCCTGCCGAGGTTCCCCTGGCGCACCTGTGGCTGCTCAAGACTCTGGGGATGGTGTACGGCGTGGCCGCCGAGGTGGTGCGCCTGGGCCACCCAGCGCTACGTGGCCTGCACGGCGCCGCCGTCTACGACCCGGCGCGGGGGCTGCTGGCCGCCGCCTTTGCCCCCGACCCTGACGGAGCAGTGGGCGGCGCACTGCTGGACGCCGTGGCGGCTCTGCAACTGGGTCTGCCGGTGCCCGGTACGCCCGCGCCCCCAGCCGGTGAGGTTCGGCCGGTGCCCAGCGACCAGCCCGAGCAGGCCACCTGGGCCGCCCTCACCGACCTGGGCCGCGCCCCTCGCCTTCACCCGTATCTGGGCCTACCCGGCACCGTGCAGCGCGGCGTGCTGCTGGGGTGGGTGGTGGCCCGTGGCTAACCTGAACACCACACAAGGAGCCGCCGTGACCACCCCGCTGTATCTGCTGGGCGAAGGCCAGTTGCACGACCTGATTCGTGCCCGTCACGCCCTGCGCACCGACCTGAGCCAGCCGCCTCTGCCCGGCAGCGTGCTGCTGGTCGCCCACGACGACTGGCGTCCCCAGGAACTGGCTGACCTGCAGGATTACGCCCGCGCCCACAGCCTGCGCCTGCTGCCGCTGCGCCTGGAAGGGGCCCTGGCGCTGCTGGGCCCGCTGGTGACGCCACACGCCGCCGGCTGCGCCCTGTGCGCCGAACGCCGCCGCCGCGAGGTGGCCCAGGTGCCGGAGGCCGATTTTGCCCGCCCCGCCCCGGCCCCCGTGCCCGCCGCCGCGCTGGCCCCGCTGCAGGCCGTCCTGGCCGAGCTGCTGGCCCGCCCCCTGAGCGATTGGCCCGCCCCCAGCCAGATTTACGCCTGGCGCTGGACCGACCTGACCGGCGGCTGGCACACTCACGTCCCGGTACACGACTGCCCCCACTGCTCGCCCTACCCCGACGACACCGCCGAAGCGGCGACTCTGCACCTGCAGCCGCGCCTGCAGAGCAATCCCGACGCTTTCCGCGAAAAGGCGCTGGACCTGGCCTCGGGGGCGCTGCGCACCGCCCTGCTGGACTGGCGCTACGGCCTGATTCACCATGTCTACCGCGCCCACAACGCCGGAATGCCGCTGGTGGGCGCCGAGTTCCGCGCGCCGGACCACCGCATGAACGAGTCCGGCTGGGGCCGCGCCGACGCCTTCACAGACGCCGAGCCGGTGGCTTTTCTGGAAGCCCTGGAGCGCTACGGCAGCCAGCGCCCGCGCGGCAAGCGCACCCGCATCCGGGCGAGTAGCCGCGACCTGGGCGCGCACGCCGTCAACCTGGAGACGCTGGGCCAGCCCGCCCACGCCGCGCACCCCGCCTACGAGTACACGCCCCTGAACCTCGACACGCCGACCAGTTGGGTCTGGGCGCATTCCTTCAAGGCCGCCGCCGCGCGCCTCATCCCCGAACACATCGCCTACTACCAGCATGACCGCGTGCCGCGCGAGGAACGCTTTCTGTACGAAAGTTCCAACGGTTGCGCCCTGGGCGCCTCAGTCGAGGAGGCCACGCTGTACGGCCTGCTGGAAGTCATCGAGCGCGACGCGTTCCTGCTGGCCTGGCACACGCAGCGCCCCGCCCGCCGCATTGACCTGGGGGGCGTGCGCGATCCCCTGACCCTGCATCTGCTGCGCCGCGCCGAGTCGCTGGGCTTTACCCCCTACGCCTTTGACATCACCACGGAATTTGGCGTGCCCGCCATCTGGACGCTGCTGGTGAACGAGTCGGGCGGCTATCCCCGCGCGCTGTCGGCGGCCGGGGCGCACTTCAACCCCGAAAAAGCCCTGAGCGCCGGCCTGATTGAAGTGGTCGTGAACGCCTTCGTGCATGACCGCAAGCCCGCCCACACCGAAGAGGCCCTGCAGGCCATGCTGCGCGACCCCACCCTGGTGCGCACCCTGGACGACCATGTGGCCGTCAATGCCCATCCCGACGCCTTTGACCGCCTGAGTTTCCTGTTCCGGGACGAAGCGCCGCCCGCGTCCCTGGATGAACTGTTTCCCGACTGGCGCGCCTGGCGCGACCCCGACCTGACGAACGTGCTGCGCCGCCTGACCGACCGGGTGCTGGCTGAAGGTCTGGACGTGCTGGTGGTGGACCAGACGGGCGCCGCTGTGCGCGACCTGGGGTTTGCTCAGGTGAAGGTGATCGTGCCGGGCAGCCTGCCCATGACCTTCGGGCACGTCAACCAGCGCTTTGGGGGCCTGGGCCGCCTGACCAGTGTGCCCGAGCGCCTGGGTTTTCCCAACCCCGCCCCCGCCCTGCACCTGCCCCACCCGTTTCCGTGAACAGCAGTTCGGGCGCCCGGCGTTCTCGACCGCTGGTGGCCCGGCTCAAGGAAGCATCCTCTCATTCCCTTCACTCACCACGTTCAGGAGGTGAATCCCCATGACCCCGCCTTACCCGCCCCTGCACGCCCTGCAGCAGTCGTATCTGAAAGAGGTGTCGGCCCCGGCGCGCCCCGGCCAGCCGCCTGCGCTGGACGCCTGGCCGCTGGGCCCAGCCCTGCCGCTGGACTGGGCGGTGCTGGACCATCCGGCGGGCGCGGACCTGTGGGCGCGGCTGGCCCTGCTGCTGCGCCTGGCCGCTACACCCCTGCGCGTGGAGCCGCACGCTCCGTACAACCCGCACCGCGCCTATCCGTCTCCGCGCGCGCTGTACGCCGTGCACCTGATCCTAGAGACCCCACAGGGCCGCTGGCTGCTGGACGCCCACCGCGCGGCGCTGCGCCCACTGGCCGGAGCGGTAGCCGCGCCATCAGCAGACGACCCCGTGCATCTGCATCTGCTGGGCCATCTACCCACCATTCCGGACAGTTACGGCACGCTGCGGCCCACGCTGGCGGCGCTGGAAGCTGGCCACCTGCTGGGCGCGTTGCGGCACTTGGGCACGGGGCTGGGGCTCAGCCTGCAGGAGCACTCTGCTCCAGCCGCCCCCGACCTCGGCGCCGACTGGCAGCCGCTGGTCACGCTTCAGGTGGGTCAGACCACACCCGACCCGCAGCAGGCGGCGGCCGCCTGGCATGACGTGCAAGCCCGCTCCTCGGCCCCCGGCGCCTTTGGCCTGACCACCGATGGCCGCCCGGCGCCAGCCGCGCCGTTTCAGGCGGCTCTGAAAGACCCCGGCACCGTGTTGCTGGCGCAGCGTTTGGACGGCCTGGCCCCTGGCGTTTACCGCGCCGGGTCGCCTGCCCCTCTACCCATTCCGCCCGCCGAGCTGGCCACGGCCCTGCACGGCGCCTACAGCTACCCCGATGACCTCAACGTTCAGGGCCTGAATGCCACTGTGCTGCTGACCGCGTGCTACGGCCCAGACGTGGACTTTCTGCATACGCAACTGACCCTGGGTGAACGGGCCCAGCGCCTGTGTCTGGCCCTGGCCCGCGCAGGGCTGTTCGCGCGGCCGGTGCGGGCCTACCGCGAGGCGCCGCTGGACCGCTTGCTGAACCTGCCGCCCGACCAGACCGTCGCCTACGCCCTGCTGTGCGGGCGCGCGCCGGTTCACGATCTCTCCCTGCCCCTGCTCCGGAGGACTGCCGCATGACCACCTTCAGCGCGCCGCCTGTGCCCACTCCGCCGCCCGTTTCCGCCGCCTGGGTTTCGCTGCACGCCCACACCTTCGCCCCGGTGGCCGACCTAGAACGCGCTCTACACCACGACCTCTTTCCGCTGCTGGGCGCGCTGCAAACGCGCGGCGAGCTGGCGGGCTGGTTTTTCATTCGCTACTGGGAGGGCGGCCCTCACATCCGCATGCGCCTGCGGGACCCCTCCCCCCAGGCCGCCGCGCAGGTGGAGGCCACACTGACCCGCACCTTCGCTGCCCTGCCCGCGCCTGCCACCCCCGACCCCGAGGGCTACTACGCCGCCTTCGTGCCGCCTGCGCACCGCATGGGGGCCGCCGAGGCCTACGGCTGGTACCCGCACGGCCAGGTGCGTGCCGTGCCCTATGAACCCGAAACCCTGCGCTACGGCGGGCGGGCGGGCCTGGGCATCAGCGAGGCGTTTTTCGAGACCTCCAGCGCCTTTGCCGCTCAGATTCTGCCGCTGACCCCCTCACGCGCCTCGCGGCTGGGGCTGGGCCTGCACCTGCTGCTGACCACTGTGCGCGCTCTGGACCTGGACACCCCCGGCGGCGTCAGCTGGCTGCGCGAGTTCGTGAATGCCTGGCCGCTATTCTCGTCGACCCCCACCGAGCAGGTCGCCCGCGCCCGCGAGCGCGCCGAGGCCACCTACTTTGCCGCGCCGCCGTCCCTAACAGGCGCCCGCCAGACCTATGCTCAGCGCCCCGAACGCCAGCTGTTGCGGGCCTGGGAGGCCGAGGTGCGCGCGGCCCAGCAGGCTTACCGCGCGGTGGAGGGGGCCCTGAGTTACCCCAGCCTGGACATCTGGCGCTCGCAGCTGCATATGTTTCACAACCGCCTGGGCTTCAGCATTGAAGACGAATGTTACCTGGCGACCCTGGCCGCGCTGATTCTGTCGGACCGGGGGGGCGAGCACCTGCACGCCGACTGGTCATCCGACCACCGTGCCCACGAGGACAGCAAGCTCTACCCACACGGCCTGGCCGAACTGCGCGCCACCACCCCGCCCGAGCCGCGCCCGGTGCCCCACTGGCCCGGCCAGCGCCGCGTGCCGCTGCCCGAGCGCCCGGAAGGCGACCTGACCATGCCGCTGGGCGAGGTGCTGCGCCGCCGCACCAGCCACTACGCCCGCTACGGCCAGCCGCTGCCGCTGCCCACCCTGGCGACCCTGCTGCGCGGCGCGGCCGGCATTGTAGACACGCGCGTCATTACCCATCCGGGCGGGCAGTTTCAGGTGCAGCGGCGGCCCTATCCGTCGGGTGGGGGGCGCTATCCGTGGCGCCTGCACCTGCTGGCTTACCGCATAGAGTCGCTCGACCCCGGTCACTACGTCTTTGATGAACACAGCGGCGAGCTGGTGCGCTACGGCACCGTGCCGCCCATAGAACTGCTGGAACGCAGCTCGCCCTTCCTGAACCCCGCCACCCCCGACGTTCTGCCGGCCCGCCAGGTGGCCGCGTGGTTGCTGCCGGTGCTGGACTACACCTACCTCAAGGCGCACTACCACCACCGCGCCTACCGCCACGCCCTGCTGGAATGCGGGCACCTGACCCAGAACCTGTGCCTGATTGCGGCGGCTGAGGGCCTGCCTCACCTGACCATCGGCGGGTTTTACGACGATGCGGTGAACGCGCTGCTGCATCTGGACGGCGTGGGCGAGTTCACGACCTACATGGTGCCGGTGGGCGGCCCGGCCTAGAGGGCCAGGAGGGCGCGGCGCTGAGAGGACTGCCTCAGCGCCGCGCCTGCTTCAACATCTTGCCAGTGAGGAGCGTGACGCCGCATTGTCCGCAGTTCACCAGAGCGCCGAAGGGGAGCTGCCCCCAGTACCTAAGGCGCGAAACTGCGAGGCAGCGTAGCGGCGCCAAACCAGTGGGCTTCCAGCAGATGAACGGTCTGCAAGAAGGCGTCCAGGTTGGCGGGTTTGCTCAGGTAGGCGTTGGCTTGCAGGGCGTAGGCCCGCTTCACGTCGGCCTCGGCGTTGGAGGTGGTGAACACCAGAATCACCAGCCCCATCAGGTCGGGGTCGGCGCGCGCCGCCGCCAGAAACTCGAAGCCGTTCATGCGCGGCATGTTGAGGTCCAGCAGGATCAGGTCGGGCAGGCGGGCGCCCGCCTTGGTCTGGTGCAGGTATTCCAGGGCTTCCAGGCCGTCGCGGGCCACGGTCATCTCCACCGGAACGGCGGCCAGGTCCAGCGCCGCTTCCAATAAAAAGACGTCGGCGGGGTTGTCCTCAACCAGCAGCAGGTGAACGGGGGGGCGGGTCATGCCGAACTGCCTTCGGCCATTCCGGCCCCTCGGGGGTCCGGCAGCAGCAGCGTCAGGGCCGCGCCCTGGCCCAGCGCCGACACCAGCGTCAGCGTGCCGCCGTGGCGCTCGGCAATCTTGCGGCACAGCGCCAGCCCAATGCCGTTGCCGGGGCTGTCTTCCCGCCGGCCCAGCCGCCCGAACAGGCCAAAGACCTGCTCGTGGTAATCGGGGGCGATGCCAGGTCCCTGGTCGCGCACCGTCAGCGCCCAGGCGCCGGGGCGCCGCTCGGCGTCTACGGTCACCTGCGGCGCCGGGCCGCCAAACGTCAGGGCGTTAGCCAGCAGGTGCCGCAGCAGGTCGCGCAGTTCGCCCGGGTCGGCCTGCACCGTGGGCAGAGGCCCGTCCAGGTGCAGCGCGCCGCCTACCGCCTGAAGCTGCCCGTCCAACTCGCGCGCGACCTCCGGCACCAGCCGCGCCAGGTCCACTGGCCGGCGCACCGGCGGCGGGGCCGACAGCAGCGCGGTGTAGCTGTGCAGGTCGTGGGTGAGGCTGCGCAGGCGCGCGGTTTCGTCCAGCATGAAGCGGAACATCTGCCCGGCGCCGGGGTCCACCTGATGCTGGTAACGCAGCTGAAACAGCTCGGCGAACTGGGTAATCAGGCGCACCGGTTCCTGCATATGGTGGGCAATCACGAAGGCGTAGCGGCGCCACTCGGCGTTGGCGCGCTCCAGGGCCGCGTTCAGGTCGCGCACCACGGTCAGGCGCTCGCCCAGGGCGCCCGTCAGCAGCCGCTGCACCTCCTGCGCCTCTTCCCGCTCGCCGGGGTGCCAGGGTTCGGCGCGGCCGCGCACCGTCTGAATGTAGGTGTCAAACGACTGGCGCGGGCCCAGGTCGCCCTTGGCGTGTTCGGGGGTGGCCCCGCCCCAGGCCACGCGCGTGGTGATGGCTGGGCGCAGCCACGCCACCCCCTCGGCCCAGCCGCGCCCCACACTGATGGCCAGCAGCCCGCTGGCCTGCTCGGCAAACGCGGCCGCCTCTGGCCAGGTCTCGCTCAGGGCGTCGGTGGCGACCAGGGGGTCGGCTTGCCTGCGCAGCCACGCCAGCAGCGCCTCAATCTGGTCGGGGGCTGGGGTCACGCCCAGCGCCCGCCACTGGCCCTCGAAAAAGACGACGGCGCCGCCCGCGCGCATCAGGCCAGTCAGGTCCAGCGCCGGGGCGCTCAGGGTGGCCAGCGGCGAGACCGAGTGTGCCGCCGCCTCGGCCAGCCGCAGGCGCCGCGCCTGGAGGCCCTGGCGAAAGGCGTCGGTATCGGCGCGCTCCTTTTGCTGCACTTGCAAGTTCAGCACCCGGCCCAGGTATTCCAGGGCAGTACGGGTTTCGGGCGGCACCACATGGGCGCCCAGGTGATGACAGGCAATCAGGCCCCACAGCCGCCCCGCCACCACGATGGACACCGAGAGGCTGGAGCGCACGCCCATGTTGCGCAGGTACTGAAGGTGCATGGGCGAGGTGGCCCGCAGCACCGCGCCGCCCAGCGGGGTGGGCTGCCCGGTGCGGGGGTTGAGCACGGGGTCCAGCGGCGCAGGCGCGGCGTCCACATCGGCGGTCAGGCGCAGCAGGTGGCGCACATACAGGGCGCGCGCCTGCGCCGGAATATCGGACTCGGGAAAGCGGTGGCCCAAAAAGGCGTGCAGGTCGTCCCGGCGGGCCTCGGCGATGACCTCGCCGCTGGCGTCCTCGGCAAAGCGGTAGATCATCACGCGGTCAAAACCGGTCAGGTCGCGCACGGCGTCGGCGGCGGTCTGGGTCAGGGCCGCCAGGCTGGGGGCACCCTCCAGGGCAAACAGCGCGTTGCGCAGGGCCTGGGGGCCGCTGGGGTCGGCGCTCCCGGTGGCTTCCAGCTCCAGAATCAGCAGTCCGGCGGCGCGGTGGGCGGTCAGGGCCAGCCGGCCTGCGGGCCGCTCCAGCACCGCGCGGTACTGCAGGTGGTCCGGCACACCCGCCGGCAGCGCGCTGCGCAGCGGGGCCAATTCGGCGTCGCTGAGCAGCGCGCCTAGGTCCTGCCCCCGCAGCGCCTCTGGCGGGCGGCCCAGCAGCGCTTCGGCATTGGCACTGACCTGCACCACCACGCCCGTCTCGGCGTCGGCGGTCAGCAGCGCGCCGTGCGGCTGAATGCTGCCTGGAATCTGAATCGGTTCGCGCTCGCAGTTGTCGGCCGTGATGGTGGGGCCGCCCAGATAGGTGGGGGGCAGGAGGTCACCGGGACCTGTGCCGCCGGCTGCCGGCACGTCAGTCGGCACTGTCACGCCGCCACCGCCCGCAGCGCTGCCCCAAAGGCGTCGAAGGTCTGCCGGGCGCCGGCCAGCACGCGCGCCTCGTCCTCGGGGGCCACCTCGCTGTTCATGGCCGCGCCAAAGGCCTGCCACATGGGGCCAGTCTGCGGCCCGTAGCCCGAGAAATAGGCGCCGCCGCTGTCCGGCGTAATGCCGCGCGCCCGCAGATGCCGCCCAATAATCTGGCCGCCCAGCGTGGCCCCTTCCAGCACATATAGCGCGCCCAGCCCTTCAGGCACGCCGGGCAGGGTCAGGGGCGCGCCCGGCGCCGCTGTCAGGCCCAGCGCGGCCAGGTCGCGCGCCAGTTGCGGGGCCTTGACACGCCGGGGCAGCTCAAAGGCCAGTGGCAGCGGCAGGGCCAGCAGTGCGCTTTCCAGAGGCTGCACGACGCTGTGCAGGCCGCGCAGCACCTGGGCGTAACCCTGGCGGGTCAGGTCAGCCTGCATGACCGGCATCAGGGCTTCCACCGCCTGATGGTGCGGGGCAGTGGCGACTTTCAGGCGTGACATCAGCATGGGTCCAGGCGACCCTAGCACGGCGCCCGCCTGAGGACGGGGTGTCTGGATGGTCTGTGGTGGGGGAGGGGGTGCCCCCTTATTGGTCCTGAAACAGCCGCCGGTGTGCGCCGACTGCCTCCTGTGCGGTGACGGCGACGGCTTGCTGGCTTGAAGGGAACCGGCGCAGAATCGCCCGGCCTCTGGGTCGAGCCTCCTTCGACGCTGCTGGCTCAGAGGCTCCACTGGGGTTTGCCTGGGCGGCGTCCGTGGGCTGTGCCGAGCCCTTGCCTGTCAAAAGGACCTGACACTCTTCCCGCTTCACCGCAGGGCTGTGCCGCGCAGGGCCTCCAGGGCCGCTTCCAGCGTGGTGTCGCGGCCTTCGCGGGTCAGCAGGGTCAGGTCGGTGGGGGCCAGCACGTCGGGCTGTACCCGCTCGGGCAGCGGCTGACCGTCGGGGCCATAGGCGCGCAGCACCGTCACCGACACCAGGCCGCCGTCGGGCAGGTCCTGAAAAATCACGCCGCTGTTGCCCACGCCCTTGGTGCTCTCGCCCACCGCCAGCACCCCGGTGCGCTGGGCGTACACCGTAAAGACCTCGGCACACGAGGCTGTGTTGGGGCCAACCAGCACTGCTGCTGGGCCCGCCCAGATCCCAGGCCGGGGCGGGCGCTGGCCTGGCCGGGTTTCTTGACCGCCCGCACCCGCATACACGGCGTTGCCGCCCTTCGAGTGGCTGCGGTATTCCACCGGCCCAAAAATGCTGGCGGCGGCCACACACTCGGTCAGGCTGCCGCCGCCGTTGTAACGCAGGTCCACGATCAGGGCGCGGGCGCCGCCGCGCTGCGCCTCTTGCACCTGCCGGAGAAACAGTTCAGAGGCGTCACGCGGCAGAAAGCTGGGGTAGGTAATCAGGGCGGTGCGGCCTTCTGGGCCAGTCCAGCTCAGGGTGGGTTCATCGCGTGCCTGAAGGCGCTGGGTGCCCAGGGACAGGGTGAAGTCGGCGCTGCCCGCCCGCTGCACTGTCACAGGGAAGTCACGGCCCTCCCGTTCCAGGCGCACAAATTCGGTAGGACCAACCGGGGCGTTCTCGCCGTCCCGTTTGCCAGCGGGCTCGCCGGCCACGGTGGTCAGCAGGTCAAAGACGCGCAGGCCCGCCGCCTCGGCCGGGCTGCCAGGCATCACCGAGACCACCAGCAGGCCGCCCTCTACGCGGGAGGTCCGGGCGCCGGTGCGGCTGACCGCCTGCCCCCGCTGAATCTCGCGCAGGCGCTCGGCGGCTTCGGGGTCACGCACGTTGGTGTGGGCGTCGCCGTAGGCCGTGAACAGGTCGGTCAGCACGGCGCGGCCCGTCTCGAACGAACAGGCGTCACCCTGCGGCGCGCAGCGCTCGTCCAGCTGGGCGGCGTACTGACTGCTCAGGGCGTCCAGGTCGGCGGTGGCCCAGCCGTAATAGTCGCGGCGCACCGTGTCGGTGGCGGCGCGAAACAGGTCGGTGGCCGGGCTGGCCTGCGCAGCACTCAGGCTCAGCAGGGCCAGACCCATCAGGCGGGCGGTCAGCGTCAGGGGCACCTCCAGACGCTAGGGCAGTGGTAAGGGTTAGAAGGAAAGGGGAGGCACCTTCGCGGTCCCGCTGCCCCCTTCATATGCCGGGGGTGCCCCTGGCCAGGGCGGGAACAGAGACAGGCTGCCTGGCTGGACAGTGGGGTTCCGTTGGCACACATCACTACACGCCTCCACGGAGAGCGCTGTCTATGACAGACTT
The DNA here is from genome assembly GCF_020166395.1 of Deinococcus betulae. Taxonomy (NCBI): domain Bacteria; kingdom Thermotogati; phylum Deinococcota; class Deinococci; order Deinococcales; family Deinococcaceae; genus Deinococcus; species Deinococcus betulae. The sequence goes on from NZ_JAIQXU010000013.1 coordinate 24,438, forward strand.
TCGCTCTCACCCTGGGGCACTATGAGGTTGCCTTTATGGTCTGGCTACAGCCGGGCGCTGGCGGTCATCCCGGTCAGGTCAAGAGAGTCGGTCCAGACGCTCTGGCCAGCGCTGAAGGCCATGCCAAAGTAACCGTGACCAGCCTTCGCGGCGGTGTCCAGCGCGGCGCCCCCCAGGCTAAAAGGCTGGCCCTGCCCGGCGCGCAGCTCCAGGGTGCCGATGAACTGGCTGGCCTCGCCTGCCGCGTCGCACACGACCATGCGCGGGGCGGTGGGGGTGGCGGGCGACACGGTGCAGGTGGCTGGCAGCGCCGTCAGCGTAGAGCGCACATAGAGTCCCGCCGAGCGCAGGGTGCCCAGTCCCGCCGTGCGGTAGGTGGCCTGCCCGCGAATGGTGATCTGTTGCAGGGCGGCCGGCACCCGGTTGCCCGCCAGGGCGTCGGTCTCCAGATAGACAACCTTGCCGCTCAGGGGCGCGCTGCCGGGCAGGCGCAGCGACGTGTTGTCCACATCGACCCTCGGCGTCGGAATCAGGCCGCAGCCCGACAACAGCACCGCGCCGGCCAGCAGCAGGCGCCTCATGGGTAGGCGACCTCCTGCACGGTGGGGTGCAGCAGCACCTCGTCAATACGGACGTGGGCGGGGGCCGTCAGGGCGTACACCACGGCGTCGGCCACGTCCTCCGGGCGCAGCCAGGCGGCCTTGTGCGCTTCGCCCTGCTGGGTGTCCCCAAAGTAGGTGTCCACCATGCCGGGGCGAATCTCGGTGACGCGCAGGCCATACGCCTGTCCCTCGTAGGCCAGGGCGTGCGTCACGGCGCGCTGGGCAAACTTGCTGGCGGTGTACAGCGCGCCGCTCGCAAAGGTGCGCCCCGACACGTCGCTGGTCACGTTCACGACCTGGCTGCCCTGTCCAGCGGCATGCCGTGCCTGAAAGTGGGCCACCAGGGCGCCCGTGGTCAGGATGGTGCCCAGCACGTTCGTGTCCATCACGCGGCGGTAGTCCTCCGGGGTGATGTCCTGCACCGGCTTGAAGGTGCCCACGCCCGCGTTGTTGACCAGAGCGTCCACGCCCGCCTCGCGGCAGGCCGATGCAAAGGCCGCCACGCTGGCCGGGTCGCTGACATCCAGGGCCTGAAAGGTCACGCCCGTTTCCTGTAAACCGCTCACGTCGCGGGCGCCGCCTATTACCGCCGCCCCCTGCGCGGCCAGTGCCCGCACGAGTGCCAGCCCAATGCCCTTGCTGGCGCCGGTAACCGCCACCACGCGCCCCTGTAAAGAGTGTTGCTGCGTCATCCCGGCAGGGTAACACTGCGGCGGGAAGAGGGCCCCTTGCCTTCTGGACGGCGCGCGGGGCGGCCCGGAGGACCTGCTGCCGCCTCTGGCACAAGCTGTATCAGTGCAGCCGCCCTGGCGAGAGAGGCACAGCTGAAGTCGCACGCCACCTTAACCGTGTGTCTTGCGCCTGTGCCAAGGCCGGCTTTGGAACACAGCAGAAGCCCCTACCAGTCGTCTGGACCCGGCCCCGCCGCTTGCTGCGCCCGCTGCTGCTGGGCCAAGGCGCCGCGCCATTCCCAGGCCAGCACCCCGCACAAGACAAAATGCACGCACAGCAGCCCGCCCAGCATCAGGTCCGTCTCTGAGGCGTGCGCGGCAAGAAACCCCACGCCGATGAGCCCCAGCAGTCCGGACCCCGCCATTGCACCTGGCCGGAAGCCCAGGAGCCAACAGATAGGCGGCACCACCAGCGGCACTAGAAACAGCAGCACCACAAAGAAGCTGAGAATCAGCATGAACAGCAGGCCACCCACCACTTCCCCCAGGCTCTGGGTGCGCAGCGCGCTGGCAATGTAGGCCAGCAGCGGCAGGAAGCACGTCAGCAGCCCGGTGAGGCGCAGCCAGACCGGCATGGGTTTGAGTGCCGCAGAGGACGTCACAGGTCGGTATACCGCCCGCAGGCCAGCGGTGCCCCTAACGTCGTCTTGGTCAGACGTTGAGAAATAGAGCTGTGCTCTGCTACCCAGCTGCGGCCCCAAAGCTCGGGCGGCTGCGTGATAGAGGCGTGCGGTGCTCTTAGGCGCGTTGATGCCCGTCCACCGCTTGCCTTCCGGTGTGGCTGCTCCTCTGCTGGCGCCGCTGTGCGGGCCCGTTAAGAGGCTGCTGCCGAGTCACCGCCCCCGCGTCTTACTTGCCGGCGGGCGTGACGTACCCGATGCGCTGAAAGGTCAGGCGGCCCGTCTTGGAGAACAGCACCAGTTGCTGGGTGTCCTGCGTGATGGCGTACCCAGTCGCGGCGTTCAGTGCCCCGTGGTAGTCGCCAGGCAGCGCGTACAGGCATTTGACGTTGGCGGGGGGCGGGTCAGGCACCACCTGGACTTTCACCGCGTTGTTGCCCGCTGAAATGGTGCCCTGGTACGAGCCGCAGCCCAACCGGCCGCTCACACGGTTGCCCACGATCACCAGCGTCGGTTCGGGGGCTTTGACGGCCTTGCCATTCACTGTGAATCCCGTCAGTTTCCAGATGCCGTTCAGAGGTGCGGGCACCGCCGCACTGGCGGCAGAAAAAGCTGTCAGGAGCGCAAGATTCAGAAAAACACGCATGCGGCAAGATGGCGGCTGCGAGTGACGCCAATCTGATGATTTTTTTAGCGGCAGGGCCAGCACAACCTCGGATGAGTCTCTGTCTCTCTGAAGCGGTCGGAGCCTCAGTACAGAACCTATTTCGTGTTGTGGGCAGAGGCTGACTGTGGTGTGGCCAGGTTACCCCGCTGCTGGAGAGGAAGGAGGGTGCTGGTTCTTTTCCGTGCTGCGGTGAGGGGGACAGTACCTCAGAGCGGCGCCGACTCAAGGATTCGGCAGCAAGCTGTCGCTGTGAAGTCCGTTTGACATGGCGACGGCTTGTTTTCGCTGACCGTTCCCCGGCCCCTGGAAGCGCTTGGCTGCGACGTGACCGGCCTGCGTCTGAGGTCTACAAGGTCAGTCTCTAGACTCAGCGGGCCCCTCTGTATTCAGCGCGGTGTCGCCGCTGCGTTTCTGTCTCGTTCCCCATCCGTATTACCCTGCGCAGGTGAAGAAGTCTCCCACCGTCACCTTGCAACCTCAGGCGGTGCGCCGCATTGGCGGGCGCTACCCGTTTGGTCACAGCGGCGACATCGCCCGCGCCGACGACGGCATTCAGGCGGGTGAGGTCGTGAACGTGCGCGGCCCCGATTCCTCGAAAGTCATTGCGCGCGGCTACTTTAATCCGCAGGGCGCCACGCCCCTGCGCCTGCTGACCTGGCAGGACGAGGCCGTGGACCTGGCGTTTTACCGCAGCCGCGTGAAGGCCGCCCTGGCGCGGCGGGCCGGCCGCATCCTAAACACCGATGGCGTGCGGGTGCTCTACGCCGAGGCCGACGGTCTGCCCGGCGTGGTGGCTGACCAATTCGGCAGCGTGCTGGGGGTACAACTGCGCAATGCTGGCGTTGAGCGTCACCGCGACCTGATTCTGCGGGCGCTGAAAGAGGAGACGGCGGCTGCCAGCGCCTACGAGCGCAGCGACACGGGTGAACGCCGCAAGGAGGGCCTGGACCCGGTCAGCGGTCCCCTGTGGGGCGAGGTGCCCGCGCGCGTGGAGTTCTTTGAAGACGACCTGACCCTGAACTTTGCCCCGATGGACGCCCAGAAGACCGGGTTCTTTCTGGACCAGCGGGACAACCGCCGCCTCATGCGGTCGCTGGTGCAGCCCGGCACTGGCTTTCTGGACGTGTACTCGTACACCGGGGGATTCAGCCTGCACGCCGCAAAGGCCGGGGCAAAGGCGGTGGCCATTGACAAGGACAGCGTGGCGTTGGGCGCCCTGGAGAGCGCGGCGCGGGCCAACGGCGTGGGTGTGGGCGTGCGCTGGGGCGACGCGCTGGAGCAGCTGGCCGCGCTGGAAAAAGAAAAGCGCCGCTTTGGCGCCATTGTCCTTGACCCGCCCACCCTGGCCAAGCGCCGCGACGACGTGCCGCGCGCCAAGCGCATCTTTACCGACGGTGCGGCGCGCGCCCTGCGAATGCTGGAGAGCCGCGGGCACCTGCTGGTCAGCACCTGCGCCCATTACATCCGTGTGGATGACCTGCTGGACGCGGCCCGCGTGGCCGCTGCCGAGGCCGACACCGACGCCGAGGTGCTGGCCGTGACCTACCAGCCCGCCGACCATCCCCATCTGCTCAGCGTGCCCGAAAGCCTGTACCTGAAAAGCATCCTGCTGAAGAAGGCGTAAGGCGGGTTCTATCGCTTTTGTCGGCCAGCCAGAACAGTGCTGGGTTGCTGACGCTACGCCCAGAGCTTGATTGTCCCCCGCGCGCTGCTGCGGGGTTCTCCCCGTTCGGAGAAGTGGAAGGGGCCTGATTACGGTCCTAGTAGCACCTCGAGTGGTTAAGGGTCACAGCCTCAGCGGCGCTGGAGGAACGAAATGACCGCTCGCCAACGGCCACAGTGAGGGGTGACCCTGGTCCTAGGTCGTGTAGGCCAAGGTGGTACAACGTCCTATGTCTGTTCTGGGTGCCCTGGACGAGTGTCTGACGTACATCAGACGTTGTGTTCCAGCGTTCGATGAAGCCGCCCTTCTGGCTTCGATTGAGCCCTTGGCCTTTGACCATCCAAGTTGGGCGTCGTGGTGGGCGTCAGATCTTGCCGCTTCACTGCCTGCCATGGCACTCCGAAGCCGGGCATTGGCTCCGTTCACCACGGTTCTCAGCACCTACGAAACGTTCGATAGCGCTGACCTGACAGCTGAGCTGACAGCATTTCAAGCTGAGCGGCGACACTTGCTGTCTGCGGCCACGGACTCCGGTCATCATTCGGACCTGACCGTGGAACGGGAAGTGAGACGGCCCCAAGCGTTTCTGGTGGTCGAACCGGCGTACTCGCTGTCAGACGGGGCAGCCTACGTGGCCACGAGTGGGTATTTTGACCAGAACAACATGCCCCCCTGGGACACGTGGATCGCGCCGGTGCCTCCCCCTTCTGGCTCCGATGTCAGCTGGGGGCCAGCGCTGCTGTGCTGGGTGCCCCCATGGGCGCGTGAAGGCGCGGAAAGAGCGATCGATGTGAATCCAGAACAGTGCCTGCAGTGGGTAGATATTCGTGAAGGCACAGTGCTGTGGACGTGAAGTCCCCCTTCGCCGACACGCCCTAGGGCGAACTGGACCGCCTCTTTGGGGGCTTTATTCTCAACTTCTCTGGACAAGCGGACTGCCAAAGTTGCGGAGCAGAGAGGCCTTTAGGGCAGCAATAACTGCCCCCACCGTTACTGCAAAGACCTCATATCAGTCCTGCGACGCCTTGCCTTGTTCCTGCTCCAGGGCCCGCTGCTCAAACAGGCGGCTGGCGTCTTCGGCGGTGACGGGCTGCTCAAGCGCTCTGGCAAACGACTCACAGAGCGGATGCCCACTGGCGCGGAAGAGGGCCGCCGCCTGTCTCTGGTCATATGCCGTCCGGCGAAGTTCTACCCGGTCTCCCAGCAGCGCCCAGTAGGCCCCCGGTGCCTGATAGGGCAGGCCCACGCTGCCCGCATTCACGATCCGCCTGCCGGGCCAGCTGTGGTCAAACTGCACATGCGTATGCCCGCATACCACCAGTTGCTCATTTACGCCCGCCAGGACTCGCCCCAGCCGCTCCGGCGAGGTCAGGGCCGTAATGATCTCCTCGTCGCTGCGGGGCGACCCGTGGCAGAACAGGGTGGCCCCCAGACCTGTGACCTCCACCCGCTGCTGCTGGGGCAGGGCCCGGAGCCAGTTCCAATGGTGCGGCCCAAGGCGCTGCGCCTCCCACACCAGGGCCTGCTGAATCTCAGGGGCGACGGGCTGGCGAGTGTGCCCCAACGCCTGGAATTCCAGAAGCTCCCGGTCGGCGTTGCCCCGGAGCCACAGCGCCCGGTCCCCCAGCGCCATCAGGCGGTCCAGCGTGTCGGGCACCAGTGGCCCATACGCCACGTCACCGCCGATCAGGATACGGTCGGCGCCAGCTGCGTCTGCGTCGCGCAGCACGGCGTCCAGGGCGGGCAGATTGCCGTGAATGTCATACAGCGCCGCAATACGCATGAGACCTCCAAGAGAGGAAAGCCCGCGCCGATGTTGGGCACGGCCCGCTGGCCTCATTCAGATGCAAGCTCTTCCGTTTCCACATCGGTTCTGTTCCAGTGCGTAACTTCCACGCCCGTCAGCCCGCTTTTGCCCTTTCTCCCTCTCCTGTGGATTCGAAGAGCTGTCTTGCCAAGCTCTGTAAGTCAGCTCAGATGGAATCGTTCTCGCCAACAATGGAGTCGGAGTCCGTCTCACTTCAGTGGCAAGCGCACCTGAAACCGCGTCTCGCCGGGGCGCGAGCTCACGCTGATCTCGCCCCGGTGCCCCTGCACAATTCGCCGCGAGATGTCCAGCCCCAGGCCACTGCCGCTGCCCACGTCCTTGGTCGTAAAGAAGGGATCAAAGATGTGGGCGCGCACGTCCTCGGGAATGCCGGGGCCGTCGTCCACAATCTCGACCACCAGGTCGGGGCCCTGGGTCACGGCGCGCACCAGCAGGTGGCCCCGGCCGTTCATCGCGTCAGCGGCGTTGTCGATCAGGTTGGTCCACACCTGATTCAGTTCGCCGGCATTGGCGTCAATCGTGGGCAGGTCCGGGGTGTAGTCGCGCTCAACGGTCACGCTGCCTTTCAGGCAGTGGCCCAGCATGGTCAGCGTGCTGTCCAGGCCCCGGCGCACGTCGGTCGGGGCGCGGTCGGCGCGGTCCAGGTGGGTGTGTTCCTTGATGGCCCCCACCAGCGACGAGATGCGGGCGGTGCCTTCTTCGACCTCCTGCACCAGGGCCGACACCGCCGCGTCGGCCGCCAGCGCGTGTAGGGCCGCGCCCAGGGTGTCCCCAAACGCTGCCTGGGACAACGAAAGGAGGTCCTGGTGGTGCAGGCCCGCCTCAACCAGGACCGGGGCCAGTTCGGCGGCGTCAGGCACGCCCTGATCGTCCAGCCAATCATGCAGGTCGTCCTCGGCGTCACTCCTTTGCAGGGCGCTGAGATGACGGGGCTGGGCGGTGTCTAGCCGACTCTGAAGTCCCTCCAACGCGGCGCGGGCCTCGGCGCTCAGGGGCTGGGTGGCCAGGGCGGTCTGTGCGGTGCGCTGCGTCGCCAGGGCGTCTCGCAAGCGGCGCGCCGCGCGGCGACTGGCCGAGGCGGGGTTATTGAGTTCGTGCGCCAGCCCGGCGGCCAGCCGGCCCAGGGACAGCAGGCGCTCGCGCTGCACCTCACTCTGCGCCGAGTCGCGGATACGGTCCGACATCACCGCCACCAGGCGCGGGCCCAGCTGCGGCAGGCGCGCCAGCATGGCCGGGAAGGCAGTTTCCGGCAGCCGGAACAGCCACGTTTCTTCCAGTGCCCGCGAGGTGGACGGGTAGGTGGTCAGGCGGGAGTAGGGCAGTTTGCCGCTGACCTCAAAAGGGTCGCCTGCACGCGCCTGGTAGCGGGGGCCCAGCAGCCCCTCGGCGTCGCGGCGCGCTTCTACAGCGCCCTGCAAAATCACCTGCATGTCGCTGGCGTGGTCGCCCTGGCGGTTTACCACCTCGCCGGGCGCGTAGCGGGCTTCGATGCCCTGAGCGGCCAGCCAGTCCAGGTCCTCGTCGGTCAGGTCGCTCAGGACGCCAATGCGGCGCAGGGCGCTCCTCAAGCTGGGGCCGGTCATACCCGCGCCAGATACTGATGCACGAACGAGATCGCCACCGAGCCCTCGCCCACCCCCGACGCCACGCGCTTGACCGACCCGCGCCGCACATCACCCACCGCGAACACGCCGGGCAGGCTGGTTTCCAGCAGGCCGGGGTCGCGGTCCAGGGGCCAGCCTTTGGGGCGCTTGCCCCCGTGCATCAGGTCCGGTCCAGACAGGATAAAGCCGCGCCCGTCGCGCTCCAGGGTGCCGGAAAGCCAGTCGGTGCCCGGTTCGGCGCCGATGAAAATGAACAGCGAGGTGGCCTCCAGGGTCTGGGTCTGCCCACTGATGGAACAGTGCACGTCAATGGCGTCCAGGCGTTCGGTGCCGTGCACGCCCACCACACTGGAATTCAGCTCCACACGGATGTTCGGCGTCTGCTCAATCTGTTCAATCAGGTACTGCGACATGCTGGTCGCCAGCGAAGCCCCGCGCACCAGCAGCACCACCTGCCGCGCGTGGCGGGCGAAATTCATGGCCGCCTGCCCCGCCGAATTGGCGCCGCCCACGATATACACGTCCTCGTCCTTGCAGGCCAGCGCCTCGGTGGTGCCGGCGCCGTAGTACACGCCCGCGCCTTGTAGCGGCGCCAGCCCGGGCACATCCAGCGCGCGCCACTGTACGCCGGTGGCCAGAATGACGGCGTGCCCACTGACCGACGACCCGTCGGCCAGCTCCAGCACCCGGTAGGGCCCGTCGGCGCGCAGGGCCGTGACCGCCTGCGTCACGATCTCGACCCCAAAGCGCCGGGCCTGAATCACCGCCTCCTGGGCCAGCCGGCTGCCCGAGATGCCGGTGGAAAAGCCCAGGTAATTTTCAATCCGGGAACTCAGGCCCGCCTGCCCGCCCGGCGCCTCACGCTCGACCAGCAGGGTTCTGAGGCCCTCGGACGCCCCGTAGACCGCAGCGGCCAGCCCCGCCGGGCCGCCGCCCACGATCAGCAGGTCGTAAAACTCCTGCTCGGCGCGGGTTTGCAGGCCCACATGCTCGCTCAGGTCGGCGGGCGTGGGGGCGGGCAGCTGGGCGCCGCCGGGCAATTCGACCAGCGGTAACTCGACTCCCGCATCCACCACGGCTCTCAGGCGCTTTAAGTCAGGGTCGTCGGCTTCACTCTCGATATCCAGCCACTGGTAGGGCACATGGTTGCGCGCTAGAAATTCCCGCAGCTCATAGGCGCGCGGCGACCAGCGGCTGCCCAGGATTCGCACCCCTTCAAAGGCGGGGCGGTACGTCAGGCGCCACTCGGCCAGCAGCTCATCCAGTGCGGGGTAGAGCCCGTCTTCGGGTGGGTCCCAGGGCTTGAGCAGGTAACGGTCCACCCCCACCTGATTGATCGCGCGGATGGCGGCGCTGGTGTCGGCGTAGGCGGTCAGCAGCGCGCGTTTGGCCTCGGGAAAGAGAGGCAGGGAGGCCTTGAGGAACTCCACGCCGTCCATTTCGGGCATGCGGTGGTCCGAGAGAATCAGCGCCACGGGCACGCCGCGCGCCGCGAGTTCTTGCAGGGTCTCCAGGCCTTCGGTGCCCGAAGCGGCGCGCATCACCCGGTAGTCCTGGCGGTAGCGCTCACGCAGGTCGCGCTCGACCGCCCGCAACACCTGAGGGTCGTCATCAACAGTCAGCAGTACCGGCTTGGGCATTGGGGCCTCCAGAACCTCAGGCTAATGCCAAATGCCGTCGTAAGAAGTGGGCCAGCGCCGCAGTCTTGTCCCGCAGCAGGTCAGGCCGACCAAGAGAAACGACTTGCAAGGCTACAGAAGAAAAAGATCGCCCCCTCATCCACAGTAGGAAAACGCCCCACGAGACGACTTTAATAAGGACTCTATCTTTTGAAAAGTAGACCCTCTAGGCCACATCAAGTTTTCTTGCCCCCTCAGCGCCCAGGTCCAGGCGAGGCCATTGCGCGCGCAGCGCGCAGGCCCTTCCGGCGGGGCAGCGGATGGCGTCGAGGCCGGACACGTCGGCGAACTGTGCGGCCTCGCCAACGCCAGTCAAAACTCTTGCCCAGTGCCAACGTCTGCTCCCCCTGTCACCAGGTTCCAGGCGCGTCAGTCAAACCAGCGGCAACGCGCAGGCCGCCCTGCGCGGCGAAGTCGTTTCCCCTCTGGGGGAGGGGGCTGGGGGGTGGGGCCTACAAGAATCATCCTGGCCTCTTCTGGTCCAATGCCTCCAGATGGTAGCCGCGCCCACGCTCACCAGCCCCCGAACCCGCCAGCATCGGGTATGCTCCCCCGCCGACTGCTTGCGCTGCCCGTGGTGCTGACCGGGGTGGCCCTGGCGCACTACGCCGCGCCGCTGCCCCTCAGCGCCATTGCGCCGCCCAAAGGGCAATTCGGCCTGCCTTTCAAGGGCGCCCCTGGCCCCGACACCTGGCTGCTGGGCCAGGGCTACGGCAACACGACTGGGGCGTACCGCCAGCGCCGCAGCACCTACGGCAACCTCCAGGGCATCCACGCGGGGCTGGATTTCAGCGCGCCGTGCGGCACGCCGGTCCTGGCGATTGGAGACGGTGTGGTGGCCGAGGTGGACGGCCCCCACGGCAGCCCGCCCCACAACCTCGTGATTGACCATGCGGGCAACCTGTCGAGCCTCTACGGGCACCTGCGCGTGCGCTCACCGTTGCGGGTGGGTCAAACGGTTAAACGTGGGCAGGTGGTGGGGGAGAGCGGCGACTCACAGGGCACCTGTGTCAGCGCGCCGCATCTGCACCTGGAACTGCGAGACCGCGCGCACCAGCGCTTTTTCAATCCCTTGCCCTATATCGCTGCCGACTGGAATTCGCTGGCGCTGGCGGGCAGCTTTGGGCGCGGCTACGAGTACGACCTGACCCAGCCGCGCCGCTGGCAAACTCCCGACAGCCAGCCGGCGGCGCTGCGCGGCGGAGCCCTGCTCAACGAGTTTAAAAATCCCTGGCCACCCTCGCCCGGAGGGGCGCGGTGAGCCGGCGACTGGTGCTGGCTGCCTTGCTGGCAGGCTCGGCCCTGGCGGCTACCCTCCCGTCGCGCGCGGTCCTCAGCGGTGAATGCTGCCCCGGCGCAGTCTGGACCCCTGATTCCCGCGCGCTGCTGTTTCTCGACGGTCCCCCGGCACGCGGCAGCACGGGCATCTATCAGGTCAGTGCCAGCGGCGGCGCCGTCACCCGGCGCTTTTCCAGCGTAGCGTTCTTTTCTCCGGCCCTGCGCTGGGCGGTGCGGCCAGGCACGGGCGACGCGACCACCTTCGAGCGCCTGGCCGATGGGCGCAAGTTCACCCTGCCCACGCGCGGGTCAGACGTGACCTGGAACCGGGCCGAGACGCGGGCCGCGTATACGCGCAGCGACACCAGCGGCAATTACGACCGCCGCGCCTCGCAGGTGTTCGTGGCGGATGTTTTTGGTGCCCCCCGGCAGGTGGCCACCTTGTACGGCGGCGGTGTCAGCGCCTGGTTAAACGACAGCACGCTGCTGCTGACGGGCAAATCCACCCCGCAGGCCCGCGACCGCGAACTGTTCACGCTGGACATTCGCAGCGGCGCGCGGCGGGTGCTGCGGCAGGCGCTGGGCGTGCGGGCCCTGACGGTCAGCCCGGACGGCCGTTTCGTGGCCTACACCATCGCCTTTGATTCGGCGGCCAGAAACGGACTGTGGGTGCAGGCCACGGCGGGCGGCACGCCGCGCGAGCTGAACGACTACGGCTCTTACCGCTGGCGGGACAGCCGGCGCCTGCTGCTGATTCCTCTCAAGACCTCGGGCGGTCCCCATACGCTCCGGCAGTACGACGTAACGGCGAACGCCTGGACGACCCTGGGCGACCTGGGTGATCAGGTGCGCCAGAGTGACTGGGGCATTAGCCCAGACGGCAAACTGCTGAATTACCTAAGCGCCAAAGACGGCAATGTGCGGGTGCTGACGCTGCCGTAAGAGGTGGACAGAGCGATCAACCGAGCTGGAGTGGTGCCGGATGGGCCGACTAAGTCTGCCTCTGTGTTCACTCCTGGAGAGGCCAAATCCACGAACGCTCTGATCGTGGATTTGGCCTCTCGCCGGCCTTCTCACCCCGCCCTAGCCCCCTCCTGCCGTGACCTGCTAGACTGTCTCGTTTCAGAAGCGGAGGCCCTGCCTTACGCGCGCAGCAGAACTCACGGCGGCCCCGCCACGCTGTCCTGGCCGCACAATTCAAGGAGCACGGCCTTGCAAAACAACCTGATTGTGAAGGGTGCCAAGGAGCACAACCTCAAAGACATTACGGTCGAGTTGCCGCGCGACCAGTTTGTGGTGATTACGGGCGTCTCGGGCAGTGGCAAAAGCACCCTGGCGTTCGACACCATCTACGCCGAGGGCCAGCGCCGTTACGTGGAAAGCCTCTCGGCCTACGCCCGGCAGTTCCTGGGTCTGATGGAAAAACCGGATGTGGAGAGCATCACGGGTCTGTCTCCGGCCATCTCCATTGACCAGAAGACCACCAGCCACAACCCCCGCTCCACCGTGGGCACAGTTACCGAGATTCACGACTACCTGCGTCTGCTCTACGCCCGCGTGGGAACCCCGTATTGCCCCATCTGTGGCCGCAAGATCGAGAAGCAGAGCCCCAGCGAAATCACCGACCGCCTGCTGGCCGGCTTTGCCGACAAGCGCGCCATCCTGCTGGCCCCAGTGGTGCGCGGACGTAAGGGCGAATACCGCAAGTTGTTTGCCGACCTGCGCCGCGAGGGCTTTGCCCGCGTGCGGGTAGACGGCACGCTGTACGAACTGGAAGAAGCCGAGAAGCTGAAGCTGGAAAAGTTCGAGAAGCACGACGTGGACGTGGTTATTGACCGCGTGACTCTGCGTGAAACCGACCGCAGCCGTGTGGCCGAGAGCGTGGAGCTGGGCCTGCGCCGGGGTGAGGGCCTACTGCGTGTCCTGATGCCCGATGTAGGCGAGGACGGCAGCGCCCACGAGGAGCTGTATTCAGAGAAGTTCGCCTGTCCCGAACACGGCAGCGTGCTGGAAGAACTTGAACCCCGGTCGTTCTCCTTCAACTCGCCTTACGGGGCGTGCGGCGACTGCGCGGGCCTGGGCAGCAAGCAGGAATTTAGCCCCGACCTCGTGATTGACGACAAACTGTCGATTGCCGAGGGCGCCATTCTGCCCTGGAGCAAAAAGGGCACGGGCGGCGGCGTGTACTACTGGGACAAGTTGCAGGCCCTGGCCGAGCATATGGGTTTCAGCGTCAAGGTGCCCTGGCGGGAGCTGCCCAAAGCCGCCCAGGACGCCATCCTGGAGGGGCCCGGCGCCCCCTTTGAAGTGGTGTATCGCCGTGCAGGCAAAGAAACCATGCGCTTCATGACCGAATTTGAAGGGGTCGTTGCCAACCTGGAGCGCCGCTACGCCGACACCGAGTCCGAGTTCATGCGTGAGAAGCTGGAAGAGTTGATGGAACTGCGGCCCTGCCCCACCTGCGGCGGCACCCGCTACAAGCCCGAGATTCTGGCGGTGCGCATAGGCGGCATCAACATCTCGCAGGCCAGCGGCATGAGCGTGCTGGAAGCCGACGCCTTCTTTACCGGCTTGCAAGACAAGACACTGACCCACGACGCCATCGAGCCATTCCTGAAGAGCCACCTGGGCGGCACGGCCAAAGCCCACGGGCCCCTGCGCTACGAGTACACCCTGAACGATTTCGGTGCGGCGGTGGCCGCACCCATCCTGAAGGCCATCCGCACCCGCCTGAAATTTCTGGTGGATGTGGGCCTGGATTACCTGAGCTTGGACCGCACGGCCAATACCCTCAGCGGCGGCGAGGCCCAGCGTATTCGCCTCGCCACTCAAGTCGGCAGCGGCCTGACCGGCGTACTGTATGTGCTCGACGAGCCCAGCATTGGCCTGCACCCCAAGGACAACGGCCGCCTGATCGGCACCCTGAAAAACCTGCGCGACCTCGGCAACACCCTGATCGTGGTGGAACACGACGAGGACACCATGATGGAGGCCGACTATCTGGTGGACATGGGCCCCGGCGCCGGGGTCCACGGCGGTCAGGTGGTGGCGGTCGGCACCCCCGAGCAGGTCAAGAAGAATAGGGGCAGCCTGACCGGCAAGTACCTGCGCGGTGAGCTGAAGATCGAGGTGCCCACCAGTCGCCGCCGGGGCAACGGCAAGCACCTGAAGGTCTTCGGCGCGCGCGAACACAACCTGCGGAACGTGGACATCGACATTCCACTGGGCACCATGACCGTCGTGACCGGCCCCAGCGGCAGCGGCAAAAGCACCCTGATTCACGACATCCTGCACGCCACCCTGGCCCGCGAGCTGAACGGAGCCAAGACCACGCCGGGCCGCTACGACCGGATTGAAGGCATGGACCACCTCGATAAGGTTATCGAGATTGACCAGAGCCCGATTGGCCGCACGCCGCGCTCGAACCCCGCCACCTATACGGGCGTGTTCACCGAAATCCGTGACCTGTTTACCCGCACGCCCGAAGCGCGTCGCCGGGGCTACCAGGCCGGGCGCTTCTCCTTCAACGTGAAGGGCGGGCGCTGCGAACACTGCAAGGGCGACGGCGTCATGAAGATCGAGATGAACTTCCTGCCGGACATCTACGTGCCGTGCGAGGTCTGCAAGGGCGCGCGCTACAACCGCGAAACCCTGGAAGTGAAGTACAACCACAAGACGATTGCGGACGTGCTGGACCTGACCGTGGAAGACGCCCAGAAGTTCTTTGAAGCCATTCCCGCCATTGAGCGCAAGATGAGCCTGCTGTGCGACGTGGGCCTGGGCTACATGCGCATTGGGCAGCCCAGCACGACCCTCTCGGGCGGCGAGGCGCAGCGCATCAAGCTGGCCAGCGAACTGTCCAAGCGCGCCACCGGCAAGACCATCTACATCCTCGATGAACCCACCACCGGCCTACATTTCGAGGATGTCCGCAAGCTGATGGAAGTCTTGCAGCGGCTGGTCGAGGGCGGCAACACGCTGGTCATCATCGAGCACAACCTGGACGTGATGAAGTGCGCCGACCACCTGATTGACCTGGGCCCCGAAGGCGGCGTGCGCGGCGGCATGGTGGTCGCCACCGGCACGCCCGAGGAGATGGCCGCGCACCCCACCAGCCATACGGGCGAGTACCTGCGCCGGGTGCCGGGCATTGAACCGGCCACGGCGCGTGAAATCAGCGAGGTGGCCGATGCCAAACCGGCCAAGCGGACCCCGCGTAAAGCGGCTACGTCGCCGGCACCCGACGAGGGCGAGCTGGTCGCCGCCGCCCCTGCACGCAAGAGTCGTGCTAAGAAAGAAAGCGCATGACCGTTCCGCCCGACCCGCAGACCAACGCCCAGAGAGGAGAGACCCAGGCGGCTGAGGGACAGCCAGAGGCCCTGGGCCGCGCCGCCTCGGTGGCGGCCGCCCCCGCTGGTCGCCCCTTTCCCAGCTCTCCAGCCCTGGGCCGCCCGGCCCCGCAGGCCGAGGCCCCCGCGCCGTCCGTGCTGGCGGCCCCACTCCCGCAAGGCCCCACCCGAAGCGCCACCCACGCTCTGATTCACCTGCTGGGCGGGGTCCTGGTGCTGGGGCTGCTGGCTTACTTCATGTGGACGCCCGGCGAGTGGACGACCCGCCTGCTGGCCTGGGTGCTGCTAACCATCCTGGCCGACGAGTTTGGTGGTTGGTACGGCTACGCCGGGCTGGTGCTGGGCGGCCTGGGCTACTTCAGTCCGGTGGCGCCCCCCGAGCAGTGGTCGGTGGTGCTGCCACTGGTCGGCGGCGCCCTGGGCGGGTTGCTGCTGCTCAAGCATTCAGGCGGCCTGCTGGTGCTGCCGTTTGCGGGGGCGCTGTTTGCCGGCGTGCTGGTGGCGGCGGGCCGCTTTGCCACCAAGATTGACCCCGAACTGACGCTGCCGGGCCGCGAGGACTTTCAGCGCACGGCCCTGCTCGCCCTGCTGCTGGGCCTAGGCATCAGCGCAGTGCGGCAGATCGTGGGTCTGGTGCTGCGGGCCCAGGCGCGGCGCCGTGAACGGCTGGCTGCTCAGCCTGTCTGACTGTTTGTCCGCTGTGCCGGCGCCGTCCCTGGTCACCTGGGGGCGGCGCTACTTTGGTCGTGATTGGAACAGCCGAGCTCTTGGCCCATGTCGGCCGCCTCTTGCTGCTTCTGGAAAGGAAATAGAGAGAAGTCCTGGAAGCGGGACGGTACACTCGGCGCTATGACGAGATTGCAGGGCAACAACTCCAACCGCACGGTGCTGGTTATCGGCACCCTGGCCGCCGCCGCGCTGATTGGGCTGGCGATTTTCGCTGTACAGGGCAAACCTGCCGCTGGCGCGGGGCTGAAGGGCAACTTTAACCTGGCCGGCCAGCCCTACAACGGCCAGGACAGTGCCCCTGTCAATGTCGTGGTGGTCGAGGACTTCAAGTGCCCTGTCTGCAAGAGCTTTGAAGAGACCGTGGCCCCGCAACTGAAAGATAAGTATGTGGACACCGGCAAAATCAAGCAGTACACGCTGGTCTGGCCCTTTCTGTCCGAGGTGGCCCGCCTGAACGAAAACGACTCCAAATTTGCCGCCCAGGCGGCCAAGTGCGTCTATGACCAGGGTGGAAACGGCGCCTTTACCAGCTTCAAGAGCATTCTCTTCCGTGCGCAGGGGCCGGAAAGCCAGGCCTGGGCCACCAAAACCCGCCTGAAGGACCTGGCCGGCAATGTCGAGGGCGTGGACAGCGCGGCCTTCAACACCTGCCTCGACACCGACGTCACCGCCGCCCGCGTGGACGCCGACGAGAAGCAGGTCAATGACGCGGGCGTCAACGCCACCCCCACGGTGTTCGTGAACGGCGCCCAGGTCATGACCGCCGACGGCAAGCAGGGCAGCTACGCCTTTGCCGACATCAGCCGCGCTATTGACGCCGCGAGCAAGTAAGGGTCCATGACGCGCGACAACCGCTTATATCTGGCCTGGGTGGTGGCGCTGGTGGCCACGCTGGGCAGCCTGTACTTCAGCGAGGTGCGGCAGTTTAATCCCTGCATCCTGTGCTGGTTCCAACGCATTTTCATGTATCCACTGGCCGTCATACTGGGCGTCGCGGCCCTGGGCGGCGACCTGCGTGTGCGCCGCTACGTGGTGCCGCTGGCCGGAATTGGCGTACTGGTGGCCCTGTACCACAACCTGGAAACCTGGGGCGTGGTGCCTGTGCCGCGCGCCTGTACCGCCGACCCTTCGGCCTCGTGCGGCACCCCCTGGCCGGTCTGGGGCCTGAACTCTCCACTCAACACCATCCTGACCATCCCAGTTCTGAGCATGATTGCTTTTACCCTGATTCTTCTGCTGCTGAGCTGGAAGCGCACGCCAAAAGCTGTCTAAATCCACATAACGAAAAGGGCCATCGTGCAGTTGGCCCTTTGTCCTTCCCACTCCCTACAGCCCATTCCCCACTCCCTCTCTACACCGGTCGCCCCGCCATCATGAAACTGGCGGTCATGCCGCCGTCCACCGCCAAAACTGCGCCGGTGATAAAGCTGGCCTCGTCACTGCCCAGAAAGTAGACGGCCTGGGCCACCTCGCGCGGGATGCCCAGGCGGCGCAGGGCGTGCAGGTCTTCATAGTCGCGCCGGGTCTGGGCGGGGTCCTCACTGTTCTGGATGCTCTGCAGTACGGCTTCGGTGCTGATGGCGCCCGGCGCCACTGCGTTGACGCGCAGGCCGTGTGGGGCCAGGTCCAGGGCCATCGCACGGGTCAGGTTCACCAGGCCGCCCTTGCTGGCGTTGTAGGCGGCATTGTCCTGTTCGGCAAACAGGCCCTGCACACTGGCGACATTCACCACTGCCCCGCCGCGCGGCAGCAGCTCGACCAGCTCACGGGTCAGCAGCAGTGGGGCCGTCAGGTTCACGTTCAGGGTTCTGGCCCAGCCGCGTTCACTGACCTCCAGCACGCTGCCGTGGGCGCCCTGGTAAGCCGCGTTGTTGACCAGCACGTCCACCCGCCCCATCTCGCGCGCCGCACGCCCAATGCGGGCGCGGCCAGCGGCGGTGCTGACATCGGCCTTGACGCGCCGGCCTCCGCGCAGGGTGGGCGGCAGGTTCAGGTCGGCACTGAGGACGCGCCAGCCACGTTCGGTGTACAGCTCGGCAATCGCGCGCCCAATGCCTCTGGCCGCCCCCGTGACGATGACACCCGCTGGCAAGGTCGTTTCGCTCATGCCTCCAGTGTTGTGGGTGCGCGGCTGCGGGAGGAGAAGTGCTAAGGGTCGCTCAATAGGGAGGGGGGCGTGGGGCAGAGGAAAGGGGAACGGAAAAGGGCCTGCCCCGATTCTGGAGCAGGCCCTTTGCTATCGGAGCGGAGGGGAGAGGCGGCACACTTCCACGCCCCACTCTCGACTTCCCACTTACCTTTTGCTCGCCTCAATCAGCGCGGGCACGATTTCGTTGATGTCGCCCACAATGCCGTAGTCGGCCACCTTGAAAATCGGCGCCTCGGCGTCCTTGTTGATGGCGATGATGTTCTTGCTCTTGCCCATGCCGCTCAGGTGCTGCACGGCGCCGCTGACGCCTAGGGCAATGTAGGCGCCGGGCTGCACGGTCTTGCCGGTCTGACCCACCTGCTCGGCGTAGGGGCGCCAGCCGGCGTCCACCACGGCGCGCGTGGCGCCCACGCCAGCGCCCAGGGCGTCGGCCAGGCCCTCGACATACTTCGAGAAGTTCTCGGCGTTACCCACACCGCGCCCGCCCGTCACGATGACGTCGGCTTCGGTCAGGGCCACGCGGCTGCTCTTTTCTACACTTCTGCCGGTGACTTCCACGCGGGACGCGGGCAGGGTCAGTTCCACGTCGTACTGCTCGCCAGCCTCTCCTGCTGGTGCGGCTGCCTCAAACGAACCGGGTTTGACCGTCACGACCACCACGGGACCTTCGGCCTCCACAGTTTCGGTCACGCGGGCCAGGTAGGTGTAGCGCTGGGCTTGCAGGGCGGCGCCATTGGCTTTGAGGCTGGTGGCGTCTTCCAGGTAAGGGGCGTCCAGTTTGACGGCCACACGCGGGGCGAACTCGCGGCCCGAACGGCTGCCGCCGATGATGACGGTATGGGCCTCACCTTCACCTGCGATCTGGGTGGTGGCCGCCGCCCAGGCTTCGGCGTTGTAGGTGGCCAGGACAGGCAGGTCGGCCACCAGGACCTGGTCGGCCACAGCGGCGGCCTCGGTGGCAATGGGCGCAACGTTCTGGCCCAGGACCAGCACGGTGACAGGGCCTTCACGGCCCGAATCACGGGCGGCGGTGACCATTTCCAGGGTGGACTTCGCCAGCTTGCCGGCGCTGTGTTCAGCAACAATCAGAATCATGGGGAACCTCCGGTTCCGTCAGAGAGAAAGAGGGAAAAGTGCATCGGCAAGAGGCCGAGCGTTTGGGGCACCGGCTGGGCAGAGCAGCGCTCTGTGCCCCCAAACCCTGCTCAGGCAATCACTTTGGCTTCGCTGCGCAGCAGTTCCAGCAATCTTGCGGCGGCGGCCTGCGGGTCCTTGCCGTCAATCATGGTGTTGCGCCGCGCGCGGGTCTGAATCTCGGCGTTTACGGTGCGCACGCGGTTCTGGAGGCCGTAGCTGGCGGCGTCGTCCTTGCGCAGCTCTTTTTTCTTGGCCTTCATGATATTGGGTAGCGTGGGGTAACGCGGCTCGTTGAGGCCCTGCTGGGTGCTGACCACGGCGGGCAACTCGGCCCGGAAGCTCTCGTTGCCGTCATCCACGTCGTGGCGGCCGGTCAGCGTCCCGCCGTCCAGTTTCAGCTCGTTGGTCCAGGTCAGCTGAGGCCAGCCCAGGCGCTCGGCGCTGGCGGCGCCCAGGGCCTGCGAGTCCCAGTCAGCTTCCTGACCGCCCACCAGAATGAGCTGCACGTTCTCGGCCTGCGCCACCTGTGCCACGACCTTGCTCAGGGTCACGGCGTCAAACTTCTCGTCGGTTTCCACATGAATGGCGCGGTCCACGCCCATCGCCAGGGCGGTGCGCAGCGCGTCCTCGTTGCGCTTGGGGCCGATGGCCAGCGCAATAATCTGCTCGATAGGCGCGCCGCCTTCGCGCAGTCGCAGGGCTTCTTCCACGCCGTACTCGTCCATGCCGTCCATAACAAGGGTGGTGCCATCCAGGTCAACGGCCTGGCTGTTGATTTTCACGCGCGCTTCGGCGTCAGGAACTTGGCGAATCAGGGTCAGGATATTCATGCGGCCTCCGTGGGGTCGTGTGTGGGGAAGATGCTGGCGTGCCCAGCATGACAAATTAGACTCGGTTCAAGTTTAGCAGGTGTCCCAATTTCTGACCAGTATGAGGAGGAGGTGGTGAGGGTCGGGCAGGTCGGCTGGCACGGACAGCTGTGGCTATCTGAACCTCCGCGTGGGCCCTCAGCGAACCTTTATGCAAGCCAGCACCTAAATCCGCCGTCAACTGGCTCATGGAAGTTTCTCATGTTCAGCCCTGAGGCTACTTCTCATGAAGAAGCTCCTTCCCCTGACCCTTCTGACCTTGGCTGCCAGCACGGCCGGCGCGCAGTCCCTGAACGGCGTCGAACTCGGCCTGACCGGCGGCTATGCCGGTGGCCTGAGCGGCGAAGTTTTTGTCCACGCGCCCAATGTGCTTGGCCCCATTGGCATCAAGGCTGGCGTGGCGTATGGCCGCGCGTCGGACGCTATTAACGACAACGCTTCCAACAACCTGGGCGGCACTCTGGGCGACTACAAGAAGCCCACCAGCCAGGGTGGGCTGGGCTACACCGAGAGCGGCAGCAGCACTGTGGCCTCGCTGGACGGCACCTATAACCTGGGCGAAGTGGCGCCTGGTGTTGGCACGGCCCTGTACGCAGGTGGCCGCTACGGCATGTTCCGCTCTGACTTTGGGGATTCCTCGCAGAGCACCACCTACACCAGCAATGCGTTCGGCGTGGGCGCTGGCGTAATGGTCAGCTACGCTCTGACCGGTGGTCTGAGCTTGGTCGGCGATGTCGGTGTGGATACGTTCTTCCGCTCGGCCATCACTACTAATGACAACAAGGGTAACGTGGTGACCTCGCAGCCCAACCAAGGCGACTACAGCACGGTGAGCAATATCTTCGTTCGCCCTGGCACGGTCTTCAAGGCCCGTATCGGCGTTAAGACCAGTTTCTAACCTTTCTCCCCCTAGCCAGCCTCCTCTGTGGGGCTGGTTTTTTGTGTGGCGCTGAGATGCTGGCGCAGCAGTTCAAATCCCGCCACCGCACGCGGAAAACCCAGGTACGGCACGCACATGTGCAGCGCCCCCCGCACCTCCGCCTCGGTGGCGCCAGCGTTGAGTGCGCCGCGCAGATGGGTCCTCAGCTCGGGCGGACTGCCCAGCGACACCAGCAGCGCGCAGGCAATCAGCTCCTTGGTCTTCAGGTCCAGGCCAGGCCGGTCATAGACCGTGTCGTAGGCGAACACCTGAATATCGTGGGCCAGGTGGGGGTCCAGGGCCTGAAGCCGGGCCAGGATGCGTTCCTGCTGGTCTCCAAAAATGATGTCGCGGGCGTGGGGGTCGCTCATGGCCTCACGGTAGCGGGCAAGAGGGAGGCAAGAAAGAAGTTCGTCACAGCCCACGCGCTACAGTTTCAGTGTGGCGTAGATGTGAACGGAACGTAAGGTTTCCCCTGCCTGACACGCAGGCGCGGCGATAGTCTACCCTCAAGGTGTTTACCGTCTCGCTCAACCTGCACAGGAGGCTCTCTCTGCCACCCTGCTTTCAACGTTCCCGCGCCGCCTGCGCTTGCCCTGGGGGTTACCCATGAACAGATACGATGACCGCGCCCGACTGGTGTTTCACTACGCCCGTGAAGAGGGCAACCGCCTGGGACACGCGATGGTCGGCCCCGAACACCTGCTGCTGGGGCTGATGCGCGAAGGCGGCACGGCCGCCAGCATCCTGGGTGAATTTGGCGCGTCGCTGGACGGCCTGCGCCGCCGCGTCGAGGAAATCATCGGGCGCGGCGAGGGCAACCGCCTGAACGACGCCCCCAGCATTACCCCGCGCGCCCGCCGCGTGATGGAACTGGCCAGCACCGAGGCCCGGCAGCTGGGCGCCCAGGTCACCAGCACCGAGCACATCCTGCTGGGGATTATCCGCGAAGGTGAC
This sequence comes from Deinococcus betulae, assembly GCF_020166395.1. NCBI lineage: Bacteria > Thermotogati > Deinococcota > Deinococci > Deinococcales > Deinococcaceae > Deinococcus > Deinococcus betulae. Next base: position 46,219 of record NZ_JAIQXU010000013.1, read on the forward strand.
GGTGTGGCCTTCCGCATCCTGCAGGAGCTGACCAAGGATGTGGACACGATCCGCTGGCGCATTCTGGCGCAGGGAGAGGGCCAGGGCACCAAGCCCGCCAAGCCGGTCGCCACGCCCTTTCTGGACGAGTACGGCCGCGACCTGACCAAGTGGGCGCGCGAGGGCAAGCTGGACCCTGTGATTGGCCGCAGCGAGGAAATCCGCCGCGTCACGCAGATCCTGACCCGCCGCACCAAGAACAACCCGGTGCTGATCGGTGACCCCGGCGTGGGCAAGACCGCCATCGTCGAGGGGCTGGCCCTGGCCATCCACGAAAAGCGCACGCCGCCCAACCTCCACGGGGTCCGGCTGGTCAGCCTGGACCTCAGCGGCGTGGTGGCCGGCACCAAGTACCGGGGTGAGTTTGAGGAGCGGCTGCGCCAGATTATTGAGGAGCTGCGCAACGCCAAGGTGATGGCCTTTATTGACGAGCTGCACACCCTGGTCGGGGCAGGCGGCGCGGAAGGCACGCTGGACGCCGCCAACATTCTCAAGCCGGCCCTGAGCCGCGGCGAGATTCAGGTCATCGGCGCGACGACCACTGGCGAATACCACCGCTACATCGAAAAGGACGCCGCCCTGGAACGCCGCTTCCAGCCGGTGATCGTGCTGGAACCCAGCCCTGCCGAAACCCTGCAAATCCTGCGCGGCCTCAAGCCCAAGTACGAGGAGCACCACGGCGTGCAGATTCCCGAGCAGGCGCTGGAATTGGCCGTACGGATTGGCGAACGCAGTCTGCCGGGCCGCAACTTCCCTGACAAGGCGATTGACCTGATTGACGAGGCCGCCAGCCGGGTGCGCCTGAACATGAGCATCGGCCTGCCGGTGGCCGAGACCGAGGACGGCGAGCCCTACGTCACTCGCGAGGACATCGAGAGCGTTATCAATTCGATGGGCGGCATTTATAGCGAGGAAACTGCGGCGCAACTGGTGGACCTGGAAAGCCAACTGACCGACCAAGTGTATGGGCAGCCTGACGCCATCCGGGCCCTGTCTAGTGCCCTGCGCCGCGCCCGCGTGGGGCTGGGGGGCCGCACCCGCGTGGCCGCCAGCTTCCTGTTTGTGGGGTCCAGCGGCGTGGGCAAAACGCACCTGGCCAAGGCCCTGGCCCGCACCCTCTTTGGCAGCGAGCGCAGCCTGATCCGCATGGACATGAGTGAGTTTCAGGAGAGCCACTCGGTGAGCAAGCTGATCGGGTCGCCCCCCGGATACGTGGGCTATGAGCAGGGCGGCCGCCTGACCGAAGCGGTGCGCCGTCAGCCGTTCAGCGTGATTCTGCTCGACGAGATCGAAAAGGCCCACCCCGACGTGTACAACACCTTCTTGCAGGTGCTGGACGACGGGCGCCTGACCGACGGCCTGGGCCGCACCGTGGATTTCCGCCGCACGATCATCATCATGACGAGCAACACGGGCTTTAACGTCAATCCGACGGTGGGCTTCAGTCCAGTGACGCCCGACAACAATGCGCCGCTGCGCCACATCTTTACGCCGGAATTTCTGGACCGTTTGGACGAGGTCATCCGCTTCAAGTCGCTGGGCGAGGAAGAACTGGTGCGCGTGGCCCAGCAGCTGATGGGCGAGATGCGTGAGGAACTGGCCAGCCGCGAGATAACCGTGACCTTCGATCCGGCTATTGCCGCCTGGCTGGTGAGCAAGCTCAAGTCCCGTAGTCCCAAGCACGCGGTGGGCAGCAGCCGCCAGCTGCGCACCCTGGTCCGCGAGGAAATCGAGGACCCGCTGGCCATGGAACTGGCGCACAACCACGGCGAGGAAGTGCGCGTGGTGCTGGGCCAGGAAGGCATTCAGTTCGAGAAGGGCGAGGAAGCCGCGCCAAGACAGATCCTGGCGTAAGCAGAAAGCTTCTCTTCAGCCGCTGTTCCTTCCGGGGGCAGCGGTTGTCTTTGGCGCTGTGTGGCGTGAATCACTCTGCTCGCAGGTCCATTCAAGAAAGTTAGGTAGGTGTGGAGCGTCCGAAGAGAGATGTGAGGAGGTCAGTTTCCCCCTTGCTAGTGGTGAAGGACCACACGCCGCTGTCGAGGCGTTATACGGGTGCCGTCTGTTCTGTTGACGTCTCGTCGAGGTGCAATCACCACGCCCGTCAGTCCGCTTGTCCTTCCATTCGCTCTGAGGTCATGGGGTTTGCCCACGGGCCACTCAGCGTCCGTATCACACACTACCGCCAGAGCAGACACCTGCAAAGCGGTTGGCCGCCCCCAAACCTCTTGCCGGGAACCATCTTTCCCAGTCACCCAGGTACGATAGCCGTCATGACGAAGAGCATCCACGATTTTCAGGACGAACACGGGCGCATTCACACCTGGCCCAGCGACCGCCGCCGCGCCCACCAGCTGGCCATTCTGGATTACCTGACGGGCCTGCTGGACCCCGGCGTCTCGTATGACCAGGGGCAGGTGGACCAGCTGCTGGCGGATCACAGCACTCTGCCGGACCCCAGCGTGCTGCTGACAGAGCTTGTTGAGGGTGATTACCTGGCCACCGACGGTCAGGTCTACTGGCGGGCCGATGGCCGCCCCGGCACCAGACCTTCAGGTGAGCGTGGCTAAAGTCCGGACCAGCTACGTCTGCACCAGTTGCGGTTACCAGGCGGCCAAGCCGCTGGGCCGCTGCCCTAACTGCCAGGCCTGGAACTCGTTTGAGGAAGAAGCGCCGGCCCTGGTGTCCGGCAAGAGTGGACGCGGTGGGGCCTACGGTGGGGTCACGGGCGGCAAGCTGACCCCGCTCTCGAATGTGGGCCGGCGCGAGGAGCCACGCACCCCCAGTGGGATTCCTGAACTGGACCGCGTGCTGGGGGGCGGTTTGGTGGCAGGCGGAGTGACCCTGATTGGCGGCGAACCCGGCATTGGCAAAAGCACGTTGCTGCTGCAAGTGGCCGACCGGGTGGCCAGTACGGCGGGCCCAGTCCTCTACGTGGCGGGCGAGGAATCGCTGGAACAGATTCGACTGCGCGCCGACCGTCTGGGCGTGACTGCCGATATTCAGCTCACCCGTGACACCCGCGCCGAACACGTCGCTGCCCTGATGGCCGAACACAAGCCCGCTCTGTGCATCGTGGACAGTATTCAGACCGTCACGGTTGAGGGTGAAGGAGCCCCCGGCGGTGTGGCCCAGGTGCGCGACGGCACCTCCATGTTGACCCGCGCGGCCAAAGAGACGGGCACGGCAACCGTGCTGGTGGGTCACGTCACCAAGGACGGCACCGTGGCTGGGCCTAAGGTCATGGAACATATCGTGGACACCACCGTCTTTCTAGAGTCGGTGGGGGCGTACCGGCTGCTGCGCAGCGTCAAAAACCGCTTTGGGCAGGCCGGGGAACTGGGCGTCTTCGAGATGCGCGGCGATGGCCTGATGGCCGTGGAGAACCCCAGCGCCGCTTTCCTGGCCGAGCGGCCTGTGGGCGTGCCGGGCAGCGTGGTGGCCTCCACCATTGATGGGCAGCGGCCCATGCTGCTGGAGGTGCAGGCGCTGGCCAGCAAGACGCCCTACCCCAACGCCCGGCGCGTGGTGGTGGGACTGGATCCCCGGCGGGTGGACGTGGTGCTGGCCGTGCTGGAGCGCCGGCTGGACCTGACGCTGGGCGGGTTGGACATCTACGTCAACCTGGCCGGTGGTCTGAAGGTGCCGGACCCCGGCCTGGACCTGGCCGTGGCGCTGGCAGTGTATTCGGCGGTGGTGGGGCGCGCCCTGCCGCAAAACGTGGCGGTGTTTGGCGAGGTGGGCCTGGCCGGCGAGGTCAGAAGCACCCAGGCGGCCCTACGCCGCGCCGAGGAAGCCCGACGCGCCGGTTACGAGCGCCTCGTGGTGCCGCCCGGCCTGGACGGTGTGCGCGGGGTCAAAAGCGTCGAAGAGGCTGTGGGCGCGGTCTGGGGCGGGCGGGAGCGGGGCGCATAGGTGTGGTGGACCCTCCTCCCACGACGGTCCCTGTGCCTCTGGCCCCGGCTCGGTCGCCGCTGTGGTTTGTCGGCGTAGTGTGGCTGGCGCCCCTCTTGCTTATCGCTGCGCCGTGGCTGCCCGACCCGGATAGCCCGGCGCTGCCGCTGGCGGGTCAGGTGCTCCTGAGCCTGCTGGGGCTGGGCCTGTTGCTGGGCTTTGTGCTGGTGCCCCGGCGGCTGTCTTATACCCTGACCCGCACCGGGCTGCGGGTGGGCCGCGCCTCCGGCACCTTTGAGTGGCCCTACCGCGACCTGCGCGCCCAGGCCACAGGCGGCGCGCTGGGGCTGAGGGTGGGCGGCGTGGGCCTGCCCGGCTACCACAGCGGCAATTATGCCTGGAAGGGTGATGGACCCCGGCAAGTGCAGGCGCTGAGCTCCGGCATACACCAGCACGCCCTGGTGGAGGTCCGGGGCGTTCCTCACTTTCTGACACCCGCCGACCCGGAAGGCTTTCTGCGTGCCCTGGTCGAAAGAGGAGTGCCAGTCAGCGGTTCGGCCCGTGGTTGGCAAGGCGGCGTGAAGAGGCCCAGCAGCGCCCGTGAGAAGGCCCTCGACCCGACCCAACGTAGAGCCTAAGACGAGTGCCGCCCATTTCCATAACAGGGACGCTGCCGTCATGCCCGGAAATCCGTCCCTTTTCCTGCTCCCTCTGGTCGAGAAAATTTCGTCATACGTTCTGGCATTTTTCGGACTCGATATGACAGGACCAGCAGGCCTGTTGCTCAGCAGAGCGATCGGCCCAGGCCGTCACCAGTACCGTTCAGCGCCGCCCCTACAATCCCTGCGGCGCTGCTCCTAATCCTTACCTTCCGCCAATCCGGTAGCTCACACCAAAGCGGAAGCGGGTGCTCTGCTCGGTGTTCTGCACCCCGATACTGACGTTGGTGCGCGAATTCAGGTTGTAGCCGGCGCTGAAGCTGGGGCGAATGGACTGGAGGTTCAGTCCTTGCAGCGGGGTGGTGGCGCGGAAGGTAAAGCGCCCGTCTGGGGTGCTGTATTCGGCGTTCAGCAACCCCTCGCCGTTCAGGTCCACCTGGTATTGCAGGTACAGGTCGCGCGTCAGGTATGACCCCAGGGTGATGGTCGCGCCCAGAGAATCGCCCGCAATCTGCGGGGTAAAGCGGAACACATCCAGCCCAAAGGCGTTGGCCACCGTGCGTTCCAGCTCGCCCAGGACAAAGACATTCAGGGCGGTCTGCAGGGCGCTGCTGCCCAGGGCGGCCAGGTTGTTCGGCAGGGTGGCCAGGTTGGGCACGCCGGTCGCCACCAGGGCGTAGAGTTCGGCCTCGCCGTAGGGCACGCCGGTATTGGGGTCGGCGCACTCGGCGGTGATCTGGGTGCAGGTCAGGGTGGTGTTCAGGCTCAGCACCGTGTCGCCGCTGGCGCGGGCCACAAACTCGCCCGCCACCGTCAGGGTGACCGGCACCCGCTGGGTAATCGCCGTGTCGCCGCGTGTGGTGCGCCCGCTGACGGTGCCGCTGGCCGTCACATTAAACCGGGGATACACGTTGTCGCCTTCAAAGGTCACGGCGCTGTCGCCCAGCGTGAACTCGTTCTCGCGCAGGTAGATAAAGCCGCGCTGAGAGCGAATCTCGCCGGCCAGGCGGGGGCGGTCGCCCGACCCGGACAGCACCAAGCCGCCGGCAAATTCGGCGCGGGCCAGGTTCTCGTCTACCCGGATACCGCTGCTGGCGCGAATAGGAATGTCCTCAAAGACCAGCCGTTCCAGAATGGGCAGGCTGGGCGCGCGCTCCTCCTCGCCCTCCTGCGCCGGCTGCGGGAAGGTCGTGTACTCGGGGGCCAGGGGGCTGGCGTAATTGTCGGTGGGGCGGCCACCTGCGCCCGTACTGCTCTGGCCGGGGGCCGGGATGGTGGCCGGGGCATTCACGCGCCCCAGCACGAGGCGGGTAAAGTCAGCCGCTCCCTGCACGCGAATCAGGGTGCCGTCGTCGGTGGCGCGCAGGTCGGCGTTCAGGGCACTTTCGCGGCCGTAAATGGCGGCCAGTGGCAGGTTGTAATTGCGGGCGCTCAGGGTCAGGTCAATCAGGGGCGCGACGGTCCCGCTCACACTGAGGGTGCCACCGCCCGCCGCGCCGGTACTGGTGCTGCTGGCCGTGACGGTCCAGCGGTCACCTGGCTGCTGCTCCAGTCGCACCTGGGCGGCGGGGAGCGCCCCCAGGGCGGCGGGGGCCAGCAGGCCACGGAAGGTCGCCACGGTGCTGCTCAGGCGGCCCTGGGTGAGCTGCCCGCGGAGCTCGACCACGCCGTCGGCGCCCACCGTGCCGCCGGTCAGCACCTGCCCGCCCGCTGCAAAGGCGCCGCTGTCGGGCAGGTCGCCGGCAAAGTCGGGAATCTGTACGCTCAGGCCCGCCAGCGCGCCGTCCAGGCTGCGCGCCCGCACCGAACCGCGTGGACGGTCGTAAGTGCCGGCCACACTGAGGGTCACGCTGCCTTTCAGGCTGGGTTGCAGGGCTGCCAGCCCCGGCACCAGCCGCAGCGCGGGGGTAAAGGTCGTGTTGGCCAGCTGGGCCGTGAGGTCCACCTGCTGGCGGGTGTACTGGCCCCGTACGTTCCAGGTGCCGGCGCCCGTCAGCTGGATGTTCACGCCGCGCAGTTCGCGGGCCGCGTAGTCCAGGGTGCCGGTGCCGGTCAGGGTCTCGGTCACGGCCGCCTCGCCCTCGCCGCTGGTGGCGCTGACGCGGATGCGCTCGGCGACCACGTTTACCTGCCCCGCCAGTGGGTCGGCCAGGGGGAACCGGAAGCGCGCCACGCCCGTCACCACACCTTCGCCCGGCGCGGTCCCGGTTGCGGCCCCTACCACCGCGCCCACCGGCAGCGCGCGCAGGTTGCCCTGCCCGAAGACGGCCCCGTCACTCAGCCCTGCCGTAAAGTCCGACTCGCCCAGGAAGCCGCGAATGCGCCAGTCGCCCGCCACCTGCGTCCCTTCCAGGCGTGCGGGGAGGCGCTGGCTACCCAGTGTCAGGTCATCCGAGCGCAGCACGAAGGTGCCGCCGCCGTCGCGCAGGGTGGCCTCGCCGCTCAGGCGCCCGCCCAGGGCCGGGGCCGTCACCAGGTCACCCAGGGCCAGGTCATCGGCAGTCGCGCGTACCGAGTAGCCCTCGCCGGTGGGGGCCACCGCCAGCGGCCCCGCCAGGGCCGGCAGCAGGTCGGCCAGCCCGCCCGAAGCGGTCACGATGGCCTGGCCCATCTGGCCGGTGCCAATCAGGTCGGCGCGGAAACTCTGGCCGGCCAGGGTGGCGCTGCCGCTGACCGCCAGCGTCTGCCCGGCCAGGGTCAGGGGCACGCGGGCGGCCTCCAGGCGGCCCTGCACGCCATCCGCGCCGGCTTGCAGGTTCACGTCCAGGGTGCCGCTCCCTTGCCGCAACTGCCCAGTGAGGGCGCCCGTCCAGAAGGCCCCGCCCTGTGCCGTCTGGAGCTGTGGCGCCTGAACTTGCGCCGCTTGAAATTGCAAGGTGCCGCTGCTCAGGGCCAGGGTCGCGCGCACCTCGGGGCGGCCCGCGCGCAGGGTCACGTCAGCGCTGACGTTGCCACTCAGCGGCAGGTCAAGGTAAGGCGCGCGGTACGGGGTCAGCAGGTTGGCCACCTGAAGGGCCAGCTGGCCGTCCCCGCTGTCGGGGTTCAGGGTGCCGCGAGCGGTCAGCACGCCGCTCAGGCCCCCAATCCCCAGCTGGCCCAGATTCAGGCCCGGCAGGTCGGCGCTCAGGGCCGTGCCGGTCCAGCGCACGGTGCCGCTGCGTTCTCCATCCGAGACGCTCAGGTCAGCCGCGCGCAGGCTGGCGGTGCCGCTGGCCCGCCACTCGCCCCGGCGCACGCTCAGCTGCGCCTGCGGGTCGCCGACTGGCCCGCTGGGCGTGACCGTCAGCGAGAGTTCGGGGCGGGTCAGGCCGGCCGCGCCCAGCAGGCGCCAGGTGCCGCCCGCATCTGGCCGCGCCTCAATGACGCCGCTGGCCTGGGCGCCGGGGCCGTCCACTAGGCGCAGCTGCACGCCGCGCGCGTCGGCCACCACGCGCGCCCCGGCGCTCAGCAGCCCCGCTTCCCCCTTGACCAGAGGCTGGGCGAAAGCGCCGCCCACGGTCAAGGCCAGGGGAGAGGTCAGGACGCCGGCCGGGCCACCCGTCACGCGTGCCGCGCCGCGCCAGCCAGTCAGGCGCGTGGCGCTCAGGTCCAGGGCCGCGCGCAGGTTTTGCGGGCCAGTCAGGTTGCCGCGCAGCGTGAGGGCCTGCGCCTTCCAGGTGGCCTGCACCCGCCCGGCGACGGTGCCCGTAGCGTCCAGGGTCACGTCGGCGTCGCCGCTCAGGCCCACTTGCCCCGAGGCGGCCAGCGCCGAACCGAAGGCCTGTGCCCCGAGGCCACTCAGGGTCACGGCGTCTCCGCTCAGCGAGGCCACCGGGCGCCCACCCTGGCTCAGCGTGCCATTGAGGGTGGTGCCGGCGGCCGTCAGGGTGCCACTCAGGTCGTTCAGGGCGACCCCCGCTGCCGCCGCGCCGCGTGAAGCCACGGTGCCGACCAGGGTGGGGGCCGCCAGCGTGCCGCCCAGGGTCAGGCGGGCACTCAGGTCGCCCTGACCGCCCACCAGTGGCAGCGGGGTCAGGGTCAGGGCGCCCCCCAGGGTGGGCAGGAAGCCTGCGCCGCCCAGGGTCAGACTGCCGCCCCCCAGGCGGCCTGCGTTCAGGGCGTAGCCGCCCCGGCCGTCGCCGCGCAGGGTCAGGGGGTCCGGGAGGCCCGGCACCGTGGCCTGCACGGTGCCCGAAAGCGCAGGCCAGGTGCCGGCCAGGTTCACGTCGGCGCGCGTGGCGCCGCTGGTCAGGGCGCCGTAGACGCGCGCCTGCACGCGCCCAGCCGCCAGGTCGAGGCCGCTGGCCTCGGCGTACAGGGTGCCGCCGGCCCCGCCACGCGGTGAAAGGCGCAGGTTCAGGCGGGGGTCCAGCAGGCGGCCTGACAGCGCCGCCTGGGCGTCCAGGGTCTCGGTGTTCAGGGTCAGGGTGCCGGCCGCAACCGGGTTTTGTACCGCCCCGCTCAGCGTGACGGCGCCGTCCAGCGTGCCGCGCCCCAGGGCCGGCAGGTTCAGGGCCGCCGTGCCCAGCCCGCGCGCCGTGACGGTCAGGCCGGCGGGCAGGGCGCCGCGGGCCGACACCACCGCGCCCCTCAGGCTGCCGCTCAGGTCGGCGCTGAGCCGGTTGCCCGCCGGCTGGTAACTCGCGCGGCCATACAGGCTGAAGGGGCCGGTCTGGCCCTGCTCGCCGCGCACAGACAGGTTCTGGGCCTCCACCCGTTCCAGGCCGCCGCTCAGCGAGCCACGCACGTCCAGGCGGCCCGCTGCTGTCAAGGCGTCTACGTCCAGCCCTGGGGGCAGCAGGCGCGCGGCGCGCACAGTCCCGGTGGTCAGGGTCAGGGCGTAGCGGCCGCCTTGCAGGCTGGCTTGTCCACTCAGGCGGGGACCAGCCAGCCGGGCCGTGAGGTCACCGCTGGCCAGCTGCGCGCTCAGGTCGCCACTGAGTTCGCCTAGCGCATCGGTCAAGGTGCCGCTCAACGCCAGGCTGGGGCTGCCCCAGGCCGCGCCGCCCAGGGTGGCCCCGCCGCTGAGACGCAGCTGTTCCGCGCGGCCCCACAGGGCGCCCACATCGAAGGCCGCCAGGGTCAGGGTCCCGCCGGGGCGCAGGGGCAGGGCCGCTGGAAAGCGCCCGGTCAGGCGGGCCTCGCGGGCACCGGTGCCGACCAGGGCCGCCACTCGCAGCTCGCCCTGGCCATCCAGCACGGCGTCCAGCGGCCCGCCGGGAATGTCCCCTACGGCGCGCACCGAGCCGGAAAACCCGGTGCGGGCGTTCCAGCCCAGCGGGCCGCGCAGGCGCACATCCACTCCCTGGGCGACGTAGGCGGTGTTCAGGGTCAGGGCCAGCCGCTGCAGGCCGCCCAGCGCGCCGCTGCCCAGCTGGCCGCGCACCTCGCCCCCCAGCGCTGGGCCGGCAAAGACCGCGCGGTAGTCACGGCCCAGCAGCCGCGCCGAAAGCTGGGTGCCGGCGGCGCGCAGCCCGCTAAGGTCGCTGCGCAGCTTGCCGCCCAGGCGCACGTCCGGCTTGCTCAGGGCGCCGGCAATCTGCGCCGTGTATGCGCCCGGCACCACCGAGGTCAGGTTGACCTTGGCGCTGAGGTTCAGGGTCGGAAAGACCGGCCCGCTCAGGCGAGCCGTACCCTGCACCGGGGCCGCCGCGCCCAGGGTGGCCTGCGCGCCGCTCAGGCGCAGGACGCCAGCGGCGTACCGGGCTGGGGCGGTGAACGTGACTCCCGACACCTCGCCAGCGGCCTGTGCCTGTACGTCCGCCAGGGTGCCGCCCAGGGTCAAGCTCAAGCGGCCAGGCACACCTGCCAGAGCCTGCAGGTCGGCGCTACTGGCCCCGCCGCTCAGGCGCCAGCCAGTCAGGCCCGGTCCCCCGCTCTGAGCGGCGCGCAGGTTCAGCGCCGCGCCCGCCAGAGCGCCCTCGGCGGTGACGGTCGCGGCGCCCCCAGTCAGGCCTGTCCCCGTCAGGGTGAGGTTGACGGCGCGGCTGTCGTAGGTGCCTTCCACACGCAGGGTCAAGACATCGGTGGCCCGTTCGCCGGCCTGGCCCGTCAGGCGGGCGCGCAGGTCGTTCAGGGTCACGGTGGCGTTGGCCTGCGGGTACAGCGGCCCGCGCACCCGCAGCGCCTGGCCAGCCAGGGTGCTGCTCAGGTCGGCGGACAGTTGCCCACCCGTCAGCGTCACCCGGCCGGCGGCCCGCTGGCCCTGGGCGCGCAGGTCCACGGTGGCCCGCCCGCTGGCGCGCTTCACTTGCAAGTCCGGCAGGGTCAGATCCAGATTCAGGCGGCCCTCGGCCCCTGGCAGCACGGGACGCAGCACTCGCGCGTTCAGGGCGGCGCCGCGCACGGTCAGGGTGCGGCCATCGAAAGCCACGGGCAGGCGGGAGCCGGGATGGGTCAGAGTGCCCGCTGCCCGCACCGGTCCGTCCCCCCAGCTCACGCGGGCGTCCAGGCCCAGGGGGTCACCCAGATAGCGGCTGCCTGCCAGGCTCAGGCGCGCGCCCTGCGCGTTCAGAACAGCCACCAGTTGACCCGGCACCAGGTCGCGCCGCACGGTGTCCGGCAGGCTGGCGGTGAAAGGGGAGAGGCCTGCGCTGACGGTGCCGCCCAGGGTGGGCAGCAGGGCCACTTCGCCGCCCACGGGGCCGCGCGGGGCTGCCAGCAGACGCTGGCCCTCGCCGCGCAGCGTGACCACGCCGGGTTGGGGGCCCAGGGCGTAGCGCACGGGCAGGGTGCCGGCCCAGGTGCCCGCCGCGTAGGTCAAGCCGCCCAGGCGCACGCGCGCGCCGGTCAGGCTGCCGCTCAGCGGGAAGGTCTGCGCAGGGACGCTCAGGCGCGTGGTCCCCGTGCCAAACGCCTGCGGCTTCAGGGTGACGGTGCCGCGCAGGTTCGCCACGCCGCCGCTCGCCTGGGCGCTCAGGTAGGGACCGGCGACCCGCACCTGCAAGTCCGAGAGGGTGGCCGGCAGCGTCAGCCGGCCCGAGGCCACCACGGCCTGCCCCGCCACCTCGCCGGTCACGCGCACCCTGCCGTCAGCGGCGCGCAGGGTCAGGGGGCCCGCCGTCAGGGTGCCGCTCAGCACGCCGGCCCGCGCCGTCAGGGTGCCGGCCAGGCGCTGCCCCGCCAGCGTGAGGCCCGCCGCCTGCACCTGCAAATTGTCAAAGCCGTTCAGGGTCACGGTGGCGCGGCCGCCTGCCGCGTCGCGCACCTGCACCTGCCCGCGCGGTGAGAGCCCGGTGCCCTGCACGTTGCCATTCACAAAAAGGCCGCCGCCCAGGGGCCCGCTGACATCCACGTCGTAGCGCCCGGACGGCAGGGAAGCCGTGCCCACCGCGCGCAGCCCCTCGCCATCGGTGAGCTGAAGGCTCAGGCCGTTCCAGGGGCCGCGCAGGGCGACCGTGTACTGGTCCAGCACGCCGCGCGCGTCCACCGCTCCCCGGAAGGCGCCGCCCGCTCCGGGCCCCCAGGTGGCCGCGCCCTGAATCTGTCCCGCCTGGCCAAACGCGGTCAGCGCCTGCGCGCCCTGCACGCGGGTCAGGCCGCTGGCGCCGTCGTAGGTGAGGTTTAGGTCGCCCCAGCGGCCCAACGCCGTCAGTCGTGGGGTGAGGCTGCCGCGCAGATTCACGGCCTGCGCGGGCAGGGTCACGCCGCCAAATGACAGTTCGCCGGTGCGGCCGCTGACGGCCGCCTGCAGCGCGCGGTAAGGGCCACGGACCGCCACATTCAGGGTCTGGCCCTGGGCGCTGACCTGGCCGTCCGCCTCCACATCGGGAAACACGCGCCCCGAGACTCGCGCCCGCGCGCCCGCGTACAGAGCCAGCAGGTCGGCCCGGACAGCGCCCGCCTGCCGGGTCAAGGTGCCCTGCACCCCGGCGCCCAGGGCCTGCGCGTCCACCGTCACGGTGCCGCCTTGCCCGGCCAGATTCAGGTCGAGGGTGCCGCTCAGGCTCTGGGTGCGCGCCAGGGGGCGTAGCGCCGCCAGATTGACGCGCCCGGTGGCCGTCAGGGCGTCGCCGCGCAGCACGCCGCGTGCACGCTGGCCGGCCGTCAGCAGGTCAAAGGCGACGGCGCCGCCTTCTTGCACCTGCAAGGTGCCGCGAATATCGCTGCCCTGCACCCGCGCGGCCGTGCGGTAGGGCGCGCGCAGGTCGGCGTCGGCCAGCACGGTCACGCCGCCGACCTCGCCGCGCAGTGAGGCCGCCGTGCCGCGCCCAAAGGCGCTGAGGCTAACCCCATTGCCCACGGCCCGCAGCGACCCGAAGGCCTTGAGGGTCGTGGTCACAGTCACGTCACCCGTGACGCGCAGGTCACCGGCCACCGCCAGATTGCGCGCCCGCAGGCCAAAGCTGTCGCCGTTCCAGGTGAGGGCCTGCTGGCCAGCGGTGAAGGTACCGCGCTGCTGCACGTAGTTCAGGTTCAGAGGCCCGGCCAGTGCGTCACGCACGCCGGGCACCGTGGCCTGAAGGCGGCCCGTTACGTCGCCGCCCGTCAGGTCCAGGCGCCCGCTGCCTGACAGGTTCAGCCCGGCGCCCTGAAGGCCCTGAATCGCCCAGGTGCCGCGAAACTGCGGGTTCAGCGTCAGGCGGGCCGTCCCTCCCTGGCCGGTGTTCAGGTCGGCGCGCAGGCCGCGCCCGTCATATGTGGCGGTGCCGGACAGGGCAAAAGGTCCGGCCTGGCCGCCTTCCAGCCTGGCGCGCAGGTTCTGCGGCGTGCCGGCCAGGGTCAGGCGGCCCCCCGCCGCGCCGAAGGTGGGGTTCAGGGCGGCCTGAAGCTGCTGGCCCTTCGGGTTGAAGGTGGCCCGCAGCGGCCCGCCCAGGCTCTGCCCCTGCGCGCGAATGACGTTTTGCGCGTCAATGGTGGCAGTGACGTCCAGCGGCTTTTGCGCCAGCACGCCAGCCACGGTCACCCGCCCCTCGCGGCCAAAGGCCCAGCGGCCCTCAACACGCTGTTGGGCGCCGGCCACGGTGGTCAGGCCGCTGAAGGCGACGTCGTTGGTCTGCCCGGCCGTATTGCCGTCCTGGTTCAGGAAGGTGTATTCGGCGTTCACGTCGCGCAGGCCCACGCCGGCCAGTTCGCCCGCGCCCTGCACGTACGCCTTGACCCGCACGGTGCTCCAGCCGCCCGCTGTGACCCGCACGCGCGCCTGTCCCTGCCCGGTGGTGCCCAGCGCCCCCGCCAGCCCGGCCAGCGTGGGCCGCGCGTCGGCGGTCACGCGCCAGTTCTGCGCTTTCAGGTCAATGCGGCCCTGGGCCGTCACTGGGCCGTTCCAGCCGCGCCCGGCCAGATTCAGGGTCACGAGGTCGCCCCGGTGGGTGGCCGCGCCCCCCAGGCCGGTCACGGTCACAAAGCCCGCTTCAGGCACCCGCAGCGCGCCGCCTCTCAGGCGCAAGTCCCCGCGCACCGGGCCGTCGCCGAGCACATAGCGCCCGGTGATGCGCCCAGCCGTCACGCCGGGCCAGTAATGGTTCAGCACCCGCGCGTCGGCGTCAAGGTCCACAGTGAAAACATTGCCGGCTGGGCCTTCGCCCAGGCTCACCTTGGCGTTCAGTCCCCCCTCGCGGGTGCGGCCGGTGACCGTCAGCCCCGCGCCCGGCTGCGGCTGCACCGTGAACTGGCCGTCCGGCACATTCACGCCGCTGCCGTCCACAGTGACGCGGGTGCGCTGCACATCCACCGTGCCCAGCACCACACGCCAGCCGTTCCCGCTGGCTGGGCCGCCCGCGCCGGTTATCAGGTCTTGTAGGCGCAGGGCCACCTGGGCGTCGGCCACGCGCACGTTCAGCCGCACGGTGCGCTCTGCCGGGTTCACGCCGGCCACGGTGACGCCGACCTCGCCTGCGCTGGCCTGAACGCCGGGAAGGGTGAGCTGCACGCCGCCCAGTTCGGGTGCCCACAGCGGGCCGCCGATACGGTCGGCGCTCAGGCCGGCCGGCGCCCCAAAGCGGGCCAGCAGCACCCCGCCCAACAGAGCCGGCAAGAAGGCCAGGACCAGCAGCAGCGCCGCCAGCCCGCCCAGCAGCCAGGGCCAGCGTCGGCGGCGCCGGGGCGCGGGTGGAGAAGGAGGAGGGGGCGTCTCTACAGGGGCTGCCGGCTGCTGATCGTCTGTCATTCCACCCACCGGGCCAGGGCGCCGTTCTCTCGCAGATTTGACGCTCCTGGCCGCATTCTGTGCATTGTACGCAGCCCTGCGTGAAGGCCGCACCCACCGCATCCTCATGCAACCGTCAGAAAAGCCCAATCAGGCAGGCGCCTTTGCCGCTAGCATGGCGCCATGCGACTGACCGCCCTTGTGAGTGGCACTGTACAGGGCGTCGGTTACCGGCGCTACGTGCAGAGATATGCCCGCGACCTCAAGCTGCACGGCTACGCCGAGAACCTGACCGACGGCCGGGTCGAGGTGGTGGCCGAGGGCCACGAGGCCGACCTGGACCGCCTGCTGCACTGGCTGCGGCGCGGCCCACCCCACGCCCGCGTGCAGGACGTGCAAACCCAGTACAGCGAGGCGACGGGCGTCAAAGACTTTCACGTCTATTGAGGGCGGGCGCCAGCGTGTTGGCGTGCCCCCTCCACCCGCTGTTCTCGGCTGGCCCCGTCCTTAACAGTGAAATCGGCGCTTGGTGCAGGCCTCAGCTCTCCGTCAGACGCGGTCCCTAGAGTGGCGACATGCTGCTGGCCCTGCTTGCCGCCCTCGTCGCCCTGGCGCCCCAGGAAGACGTTTTTCTGGGGATGTCCTCACAGGAGGCGACCAACGTGAGGCAGATGCTCCAGTTCTTCGCCTCTGACGGCTGGACCCCACGGGTAGAGGCCAGGGCGCCTGTAGGTCAAGACACCCTGGTGATGTGGAGCTGGCCCCTCAAGGGCACCCACGGCCTGGGGGTACAGGTGTACGGCCCGGATGGCCGGTTCAAGGCCCGGCTGCAGGACTCTGTGCTGCCATCCGCACGGGTGGTGGTGTGCGGCGGCCGCTACGTGGTGGGTGGAGGCAACACCCTGCGCGTCTGGGACGCCCGGCAGAACTACCGCCTGATCTCGCGCAAGACCTTTGCGGCGCTGGGGCAGTTCGCCCAGTTGCGCTGTGACGGCGCGGTGCTCAGGGCCAGTGAGGTGACGGCCACTGGTCAGACCCACACCCTGCGGCTGACGGTGCCTGCCCTGACGGCGGTGCGGGCAAAAGACCGCTGATGAGCAAAATGCCGGGTGGAATCCGAGCGGACTTGAAAAGCGCCGCAGGAGAGCAAGCAGGAACAGATGCGGATGGCGCGATCTCGAAGCGCCGACGGTGCCTGTCTTTGTGGTGCTTCAATTCAGCGGCATCCGTACGGGTGCGCTAGGTCAGCCCTGCCCGGAACGCCACAATCTGCCGCGCTGCGTCCTCTGGGCTCATCGTGGTCATGTCGAGCACCAGGGCGTCTGGGGGTGGGGGCAGCGTGCCGGCCCGCGCCAGCAACTCGCGCAGGTGCACGGGGTCGCGCAGCTTCAGGCGTTCGGCGCGGGCCGGGTGGGTCATGCGCGCCTCCAGTTCGGGCAGAGCACAGGTGAGCCACACCGGCACAAAGGGCACGCCGCGCTGCGCAGCCAAGTCGCGCAGGCGCTGCACGTTCTGCCATTCCTGTTCCTCGGCGCTCAAGTAGTTCGTGAAGATGTGGGCCAGGGCCGTCGGCGCGTGCAGGGTCGCGGCCCGCACGGCTTTCCGGACCGCGTGGCACAACTCCCAGACCTCGGCGGGCACTGGCTCTTTGCCACTCAGGCCTGCGGCCAGAAACACGGGGTCGTTGGTCAGGTGGTTGTCCAGCAGCGCCGCGCCAGTCAGGGTGGCCAGCGCCTTGCCCACGGTGCGTTTGCCGGCCCCAGGCGGCCCAACCAGATAAAAGAGGTGGCTCATGGTCAGCAGTCTGCCGCGCCGCCCAGCCTCTGGCATGGATGAAATGGCGCAGGAGTAAAAGCGTGCGCTGCTCCGGAAGATGGAACAGCGCTACACGTCATTACCCTCTACAAGATCAACACATCGGAAAAAGCCGAAGGGCGCAATCTCCACGCTCGTCAGCCCGCCGCCACTCTTTTTCCCTCTCTTGTGGACTTGAAGAGGAGTCTCACAGAGCTGTCCAGGTTTGCAAATGCTTCAAGCGGAGTTTGGAGCTTGTTGAGTGGGCAGGCGAGGGCGCTGCACAGGGCAGGCCCTCCAAACGTCAGCCCACCCCCATACCCCTTATTCCAGGATGGCTTCGTGGGTAATGTCTACGTTGCCCGCCATCACGCGGCTCATGGGGCACTTCTCGGCGGCGTCTTTCACGTGCGCTTCAAAGTCGGCCTGGTCGCTGCCAGTCACCTTGCCGCGCACCGTCAGGCGCATGGCGCTGACCTGAAAACCAGGGCCGTCCTTGACCATCTCGCAGGTGGCGTCGGTGCGCAGGTCCTCAACGGTGTGTCCGTGGTTGCTCAGCAGCGCCGAGAGCTGCATGGTGAAGCAGCCCGCGTGGGCCGCTGCCAGCAGTTCTTCGGGGTTGGTGCCCACGCCATTTTCAAAGCGGGTGCCAAAGGAGTACTGGGCGTTCTGAATGGTCGTGCTCTCGGTGCTGATCTGCCCCTTGCCGCCTCTGAGGTCGCCTTGCCAGTGGGCGCTGGCCTTCCGTGCAATATCTGCCATAGCCCCAAGTCTGCGGCGGGCGGTCTTGGGCTGCGGGCGGGCGGGGCTTAGACTCCCTTCATGCAATCAGAACACTGGGCAGTGCCGGGGGCGCCTGTCGAAGGCTACGTGTGGCGGGCGCTGGCCCCGCGTGCGAATGTGCTGCTCACCCACGGGTTTGGCGAGTATGCCGGGCGGTACGTGGAGCGCTACCACGCCCTCATTCCTAGTCTGGTGCAGGCGGGCTTGACCGTCTACGCCTACGACGAGCGTGGGCATGGCCGCTCAGGGGGGCGCCGGGCGGTGGTGGATGTGGCGCAGTTGGTGGAAGATCACCTGAAAGCCAGAGAAGCCATGCGCGCGCTGCCGCAGCCCCTGTACCTGCTGGGCCACTCGATGGGCGGCCTGGTCGCGGCGGCCAGCGTGGCCCGTGACCCGCGCGGCGTGGCGGGCGTCATTCTGTCCAGTCCGGCGCTGCTGGTGGGCGAGGATGAGCAGCCCTGGCTCAAGCGGCTGGCCCCCCTCCTGGCGCGCGTGGCGCCGGGGCTGGGCACCACCGTGCTGGCCACCGGTGGCCTGTCGCGTCTGGCCGATGAGGTTGCGGCCTACGAGGCCGACACGACCATGTATCACGGCAAAGTGCCGGCCCTGACCGCTGCGAGCATGCTGCGCCTGAGCGGCGAGCTGTGGCCCCAGTACGCCCGCTGGCAGGTGCCGACCCTGGTGTTTCACGGCAGCGAGGACCGGCTGACTGATCCCCGTGGCAGCCGCCGCTTTATCGAAGCCTTGCCCGCCAGTGACAAGACCTTCCATGAGGTTGAGGGTGGATATCACGAACTGCTGAATGACGAGAGGCGAGAGGAAGTGCGGCAACTCGTGCTGGACTGGCTTGATGTCAGAGCGCCGCAGCCCGCCGCAGGTCAAGGACAACTGGCGTAAGAGGATTGCGGCTAATACCTGATCTGGAGAGAGTGCTTACACCTCCGTCAGCCCTCACTTCTCATTTGAAAGCTTTTCAAGCCCTCAAGACGGCAGGTGAACTTCTGTTTCTGAGAGAAAAAGGCGAACGCCAAGCTGTTCGCTCTTTTTCTTACAAATCCAGTTTTTAGCGTCTGGTAGTTCGAGTTTTGATTTTTTTACACCCTGTCCAAACAAGTGCAGGTCTGGGGGTTTACAGAAGCATGAGGCTCGCCTAAGCTCTGTGAATCTTACAACGGAGGTGCTTCACCATGCGGTTCACACCTGTTCTGCTGCTGTCTCTCGTCCTCGCGTCTTGCGCCACGACTTCTCAGGACGCCCCCAGCGCCCGCACCGCCCCAGAAACCCGCACCGCCACCCTCATCATGGAGGACGGCAGCCACCAGGCCGTGACCGGCTTCGTGCAGGACGGCTACGTGATGCTCGAAGACGACATCATTCTGGGGAAAGCGGACGCCCTCGGCAGCCTGGGCACCTACGTGGTGGACACCCGCTACCGCTGGACCGGCCGCACCATTCCGTATACGTTTGCCAGCAACGTGCCGCAGGCCATCCGCGACCGCGTAGCCGCCGCCGCCTCGAACATCCGCAGCACCACCAACGTCATCGTCACGCCGCGCACCAGTCAGCGCAACTACGTAGAAATCACCTACAACACCGGCACCAGTTGCGCCAGCAGCCTGGGCATGGTGGGTGGGCGCCAGACGATTACACTGGCCGACCGCTGCACCACCGGCTCTATCGTTCACGAGTTCGGGCACGCGATGGGCCTCTTCCACGAGCAGACCCGCCCCGACCGCGACAGCTACGTGCAGATTCAGTGGAACAACATCCCGGCCGACTGGCAGAGCCAGTACGAGATTCGCAGCGGCTCCAAGGGCTACGGCGCCTACGACTTCGACTCCATCATGCACTACCCCGCATACTTTGACGGCAAGCTGGCCATCAAGCCTCTGAACAGCAGCATTGACGTCAACCGCATGGGCCAGCGCAACGGCTTTTCCACGATTGACAAGAACACCGTCAACTTCATGTACCCACGCTAAAACGGGTCAGGACACCGCCGCCAGGGAGAGCCTGGCGGCGGTAGTTTTTGGTTCTAGATCAAGTGGCTAAAGATGCGGTTTCTGTTCTCCCCTTGGCGGAGAGGACCCTGTGTAGCAAGAGGTGAGGGGGCCTTAATCTGCCGCGCTCCCTTCTTTCTCGCTCCAGAGGCTCGGGTGCAGCCCAAAGTCCTGGGCGATCAGGCGGGCCGTCATCTTGGCCGACATCATCACGCTGGGCGTGCCGCCACCCGGCTGAGCCCCGGCGCCGACCAGATACAGATTCTTCACGTCCTCGCTGCGGTTGTGGGGCCGGAAAAAGGCGCTCTGGGCCAGTAAGGGCTCAGGGCCAAAAGCGTTGCCCAGATAGCTGTCCAGCGTGCCTTCAAAATAATCTGGCGTAATAAACTCTTGGTGCGTCAGGCGTTCGCGCAGGCCAGGGATGTAACCGCGCTCGTCCAGGAAGGTCAGCACCTGCTCGGTGAGGCGCGGTCCTTCCACCGTCCAGTCAATGCCGCTGGCGTTGTGAGGCACCGGCACCAGCGTATAGGCCGCGTGGTGCCCTTCGGGAGCCAGGCTGGGGTCGGTAAGGGTCGGGACATGCAGGTACTGGCTGAAGTCGGCGCCCAGCACCTTGCGCCCAAAAATCTCGGTCAGCAGTTCCTCGTAGCGCGGCCCCAGGATGATGTTGTGGTGACGCAGGTCCAGGTCGGCGCCATCCTTTCTAAACCCGAAGTACACCACCAGCAGGCTCATGCTCTGGCGGGCCGCCCTGACGCGCAGGTCAGTGTTGACCAGCCGGGCGGCGCCGGGCACCCGCTTGAGGTAGGTGTTGGCCCAGTCCCCGTTGCTGACCACCAAATCCGCGTGGAGTTCCTCGCCGCCGTCCAGCCGCACGCCGCGCGCCACGCGGCGCCCCAGCGGCTGACGCACGGGACGGCCCCGGTCATCGGTGACCAGAATCTCCTCCACGCCCGCGCCGTAACGGATCCGGCCACCCAGTTCCTCAAATTTCTGTACAAACGCCCGCACCAGCGCGCCCGTGCCGCCCATCGCGTAGTGAATCCCCCAGGTTTTCTCGACAAAGTGAATCATGGCGTAGATGGCCGGCACTGACAGGGGGTTGCCGCCCACCAGCAGGGTCTCAAAGGAAAAGACCTGCCTCAGCTTGGGGCTCTCAAAGTACCGACTGGTAAAGGAAAACAGGGTGCGAACCGCGTCCAGCCGCAGCAGGTCGGGCACCACGCGCAGCATGGTGGGCAGGTCGCCAAAATGGGTGTAGCCCAGTTCGAGGAAGCCGCGTTCAAAGATGGCCTGCGCGTCGGCGTGAAAGCGTTCGTAGCCGGGCAGGTCGCCGGGCGCCAGGGCCAGAATCTGGCGGCGGGTGCTGGCCGGGTCGCCGTCGTAGTCAAAAAAGGTGCCATCGTCAAAGTAGATGCGGTAGAACGGCAGAATCGGCACCAGCTGGACATAGTTCTGGGTGTGTGGGCCGCCGCTCTGGCCCTCGCGCACCCGGGCATCTGGGGCCAGCACTTCGGGCGGGTAATCGGGGGCGTCCAGCATGCCCTGGCCACGCTGCAAGGCAAACAGTTCCTCGATAAAGTGCGGCACCGTAATGACCGTAGGCCCCATGTCAAAGATGTACCCGTCCGGGGTGCGCTTCTGGTAAGCCCGGCCTCCGGGGGCGTCCAGCCGCTCCACAATGGTGGTGTCAAAGCCCAGGCTTTGCAGGCGAATGCCCAGGCTCAGGCCGCCGATGCCCGCCCCCACGATCAGGGCAGTCTTGCGGCGGGGGTGGACAGAGGGGGCAGGGTCAGGCGTCATTCGTCAGGAACCTCCCGCTGCAAGGGGCGCAGCGTGATGGGAGAAGAGGGAAAAAGTCCGTCAGGACAGCGGGGCCGGGCGGCTTTGGAGGTCCCACCAGGCGCGCGGCAGCATCAGCAACTTGCGGGTGCCGCTGACATGGGCGCGGCGGCCAAAGTTGTCAAAGTCGCCGCGTGCCAGATCGTCCAGAATGCCCTCATAGGCGCGGGCGGCCGTCGCCACGGCCAGGCGGGCGCTGCCGTGCAGGCAGGGAATCCCGGCGTGGCCCTCGGCGTACCAGGTGCGGGCCACACCTGTGAGGTGGCGCATCAGGGCGCGGTATTCAGGCGTGACGGCGCCGCGCTCCAGATCGGCCAGGGTCACGCCAAACTCGGCCAGCAGGGTGCGAGGCAGGTAGACCCGGCCCCGGCGCAGGTCCTCGCCCACGTCGCGCAGGATATTGGTCAGCTGCATGGCCTGTCCCAGTTTCAGGGCGTGGTTTAAGGTGCGCTCGCCGCCGCTGTAGCCGCTGATGGGCGCAATCATGAACCCCACCACGCCCGCCACCCGGCGGCAGTAGAGGGTTAGGTCGTTCATGTCCTCGTAGGCGTGGCCCCGCAGGTCCATCCGCAGGCCTTCGTGTAACTCGGCAAAGGCAGGCAGCGGAATAGGGTAGGTCTGCGCGGCCCAGGCTAGGGCCACATCAGTGGGGTGGAGGCCAGGTTGACCGGTGAAAGCGGCCTGGATGCGTGCCCACCAGTCGCTCAGTCCGGCCTGCGCCGCGTCGCCTTGAAGGTCATCTACCAGGTCGTCGCCCTCGCGGCAGGCGGCGTAGACCGCCCACACCGCCCGCCGCTGCGCCGCCGGAAAAAAGCGCGACCCCAGATAGAAGGTCTTGCTGTGGGTGCGCGTGACCTCCTGGCAGTGGGCGACAGCCTGGCCCAGCTGTGCGGGCGCCGCTGCCGTCACGCGGGCATCCACTGGCGCTGCCCAGGTGCGCGGCACCTGTTCAAACTGTCCAGTACAGAAGTCAATGACATATGGGTCACGTTGGCCGTCCTTAGGCACCGAGTCTACGGGGAGGGTCTGCGCGAAACGTCACGCATTCTTACAGAGTTCTTGCGAATCGGTAGCTTAGGCCAGGGGTGCCGTCTGGCGACCGCTGGTTCAGGGCAGGGGAGGCGGCGCGTCCCCATCTGTCCTGATCCTCAGGAGGCGTCCTTCACAAAGCGCTCAAAGCGTATGGCGCCGACGCTCAGGCCGGCCGCCAGGGTCAGCTCGGGCACCTGGCGCGACACCCACGCCGGGTCGGGGAAGGTCAGGCCGCCCAGCGCCGGGCGGGCCAGCAGGTGCTGAAGCGGCCCGGCGGTGCGGCGCACGTACATCAGCCACAGCTGACCACCGGGCCGGGTCAGGCGGGTCAACTCGCGCAGCAGCCGGGCCGGGTCGTGCGTCTCGTTCAGGGTGGCGCCCACGGTCACGCCGTCAAAGTGTCCCCCCAGCAGCCCACTGGCCTCCAGGTTCAGCTGCCGCCACTCTATC
The DNA here is from genome assembly GCF_020166395.1 of Deinococcus betulae. Lineage (NCBI taxonomy): Bacteria > Thermotogati > Deinococcota > Deinococci > Deinococcales > Deinococcaceae > Deinococcus > Deinococcus betulae. The sequence goes on from NZ_JAIQXU010000013.1 coordinate 68,775, forward strand.
TGAGGGCCAGGCTCCCGGCGCTGGGCCTCCCGCAGCATCGGCGCGCTGAAGTCGGCGGCCAGCACCTCGGCCCCGGCGCGGGCCAGCACTCCCGCATAGAAGCCGGCGCTGGTGCCGGCGTCCAGCCAGCGCTGACCAGGCTGCGGGGCGCACAGGGCGCGGAACAGCGCCGCCTCGCGTTCCAGCGAGTAGCCGCGCGCGCCTAGCAGCCGCAGTGACTCCGCCCGCCAACTCGCGTAGCCCCGCGCCGTAAGGGGCCAGAGGTTGCTGCGCTGGGCCAGCGTCAGGTTCAGGTTTTCTTGGTGCTGTGTGGCGCCGGGCATCGGGTTCATTATGCTGGGGTGGCCTGACCCCCGCTGTTCACGTTTTGTGAGGGGCCGCCACGCCGGAGGAAACCGTTTATGGAAGAACGCAAGAGTCTGGGGGGCGCGCTGGTGGATGTCTTTGACGCCGGCGTCACCCTCGTGAAAGCAGAATTGAGTGCCCTGGCGCGCAAGGCCGGCGCAGTGGCCAAAGCCAAGGGGCTGGGGGCCGTGCTGCTGCTGGCCTCAACCGGGCCGCTGGTCATGGGCTTGATTTTCATCATTCTGGCGGTGTTTTTCGGTCTGATGCGCCTGGGCCTGGGTCCCTGGGCCGCCGCGCTCCTGATTGCGCTGGTCAGCTTTGCCGTTACGGGCGCCCTGATCGTCCTGGGCCTGAAAAAGCTGGGCAGTGAGGCCGACCTCACCGAACCCCGCCACCGGAGGGAAGACATGAACGACGACTCCACCGCCGCCTCCCGTCCCACCGCGCCGGCTCCTGCGGCCCCTAGCGCCGCCTCTGGCAGCAACGCCGCGCGTGATTCTCATAACAGCAGTGGCCCCAAGGTCGAACTGCGCCGTGACGCCCAGGAGCAGGCGGCCGGCGAGAACCGCGTGCTGGCCGAGGGCCAGGGCCAGGCCACCGTGCGCGTGGAGCACGGCACCACCACCGTCCCTGTCTACGAAAGCACTCCTGAAGGCGAGCCCCAGGAATACGGCAGCGGCCTGAACAAGAAGATAGACGGCAGCGAAACAGGCAAGGGGCACGGCCACCACCGCGACCCCAACCTGCAGGAGCCCGTGGTCCTGAAAGACGCTCCTGGGATTCCCGTGAGCACCGAGCCCACCTACCGCAGCGACATGAAGCGGGGCGAGTCCTGATGGCCCCCACAGACCCCACTGCGCGGGTCTACTTAACTGAGCGCGAAGAAGCCCGCGAGCGCCTGAAAAAGAGTGTGGACGCCCTGACCCACGAGGCCAGCCTGCAGGTCAAGATGCAGCAGGAACCGCTGAAGATGCTGGGCGGCGCCTCGGCGGTGGGGGCCGTGCTGGGCCTGGTGATTGGCCGCCAGTTCCGGCGCAGCCGCAAAATCTATGTGGACGCGGCCAGCCCCGTCAAGCACCAGAAGGGCCTTATTAAGGCCCAGAAAAACCAGAAAGGCAGCGCGGCTGGCGGCGCCCTGATGGCCACCATCGGCACCCTGGCGTTCAAGACCCTGACAGACCACGTGATTGCGCCGCGCCTGGAGAGTCTTGCCGACCGCCTGCTGGCCCAGGCGGGCCAGGAGAAAGGCGCCTCTGCCCCGGCCAGTCAGGCCCCACCCACGGCAGCCACCGCCACGCGCAGCTACGCCCAGCAGGCCCCGGCTGAAGGCAGCGCGCCGCCCGCGCCCCTGCCCCAGACCCACGCTGGGCAGGTGCCTATTCCGCCCAGCCAGGTGGAGGCCAAAGCGAAGGGCAGTGAGATTGCCCCCAGCGAGATGGCCAACCCCAACCGCCGCTGACCCGCCTGCCCCTCTGTGCCGCCCCAATCGTGGGCGGCTTTTTGATGCCTGCGGCCTGGGAGTGCTAGCCTGCCGGGCATGACCGCTTCTGTGTCCCGCAGCACCCGGCAGCGCGACGTGATTGCCCGCGTGCTCCAGGACGCCGAAGGGCCGCTGGCCGTGACCGACGTGCTGGACCGCGCCCGGCTGGACCTGCCGGCGCTGGGCGTGGCCACCGTGTACCGCACCCTGAAGCTCCTGACCGAACAAGGCCGCATTCACCCGGTTACGCTGGACGGCGAAACCCGCTACGAACCCAGCGGCAAGGGCCATCACCACCATTTCAGCTGCACGGCCTGCGGGCGCGTGTTTACCCTGCACACCTGCCCGGTGTCGCTGCCCAGGGGCACGGTGTATCCCGGCGGCTTTGTGATTGAGGCCCATGAGGTCACGCTGTACGGGCGCTGCCCCGACTGCGCGGGGGCCAATTCCGCCTAGCGCAGCAGGGCCATCAAGGTCTTGAGGACGTCAGTGTTGGCCGGGTTCACCTGATAAGGATTCAGATCGGGCTGCCGGTTCAGGCGGTCAACAATTGAGCGGCCCCCAGGAATCAGCAGGTACAGCACCGACTGCACACCGCTGACGGCCTCTCCGGCGGCCAGGCGGGTCTGTGACGCCAGCATCAGGGCGCGGCTTTCGCGGCTGCTCATGTGCGTCTCAAGCAGCCGGCGCTGCTCGGGCAGCAGGGCTTCGGTGATCCGGCTGATGGTCTGCTGCGTCGTGGCCGATGGCAAAGAGGCGTTTGAGGCCAGCGGGGCCAGCAGGATGTCCAGCTTGACCTTCGTGTTGGGGGGCAGTTGGAGGGTGCCTGCGCGCAGCAGCTCACGCAGGCTGAGGGTCATCAGCATCAGGCGCAGCACGGGGCGCGTATCCAGCGCCGCCTTGATCTGTGCGCTGGACACGCCCGCAGGACTGACCGGGCTGCCGGGCCGGGCCGGCAGATTGGCGGCGGCACTGGTCCACCCGCCCAGGAGCAGCGGAGCCGTTGCAACGAGCAGAGCCAGCGCGCGCACAAAAGTCATGCGGGCACTGTAGCGACTGGGTCTGGCGGTCAACGGCGACAGGCTTACCATCTGACCAGAGGCTGATGCTCGGGCGCGGAGGGTGCAGGGCCGGCATTGAGAGGCAAGGCAAAACAGCAAAAGCCCCGCCGAGAAACAGGCGGGGCACAGAAGACGAGGGGCTTTACCTCTGAAGGCGCAGCTGACGCTGCAGGGCAGTCTCCTCGGGGAAGATGACCAGGCCTTTCTGGGCCTTAAAGGTCGGGCTGTACTGGGGCTTCTTGGCGGCGCTCAGGCCCTGCAAGCCGTTCAGGTTCTCGTACCATTTATAGCCCTGCACGGCGACCCCTGCCTGCTGGGCGGCCCCCAGCACGGCGCGGTAGCCCTGGTGCGCCAGTTGTGCGGCCCCCAGGTAGTCCAGGGCGTCGTATTTCGCCTTGGCCTGGGTAAACAGGGTGTCGGCGTTCAGGGCGGCGCTGCTCACGCCACTGACTTTCTGGGCACGGCGGGTCAGCTCCAGAATGGCGTTGGTGTTGTTCAGGTAGGCGGCCGTCAGGTAGCGGTACTGGCTGTCCAGGTTGAACTGCCCGAAGGTCCGCGACAGGTCGTTGTAGGACATGATGGTGGCGCTCTGGTCGCCGCCGTTGACGAAGAAGAAGTCGCCGCTGGGCCCGTAGGACAGGTTCTGCTCGCTGTCGTAGCCGTCGTGGGGGTGAGACAGGCTGAGGTGGTGGCCTGCTTCGTGCACCGAGGTATCGGTGAAGCCGTAGCCAGCGTCAATCAGGTCGGGGGTCAGGAAGGAATAGACGAAGCTCTGGGTACCCGTCTCGCCGTCATCGTAGGCGATGCCTAGCAGTCCGCCCTGGCTGTTCTGGTCGTCGTTGAACAGGTAAACGGGCAGGCGGTAACGGTTCTGCGGCGTGGTCTTATAGGCCTCGCGCAGCTCCTTGACCCCAAACTGGAACAGCGCTTCGCCGCTGAAGTCAAAGTAGTTGGGCGAGCAGACGTCCTCGACTTCCACGGGGAAGAAGCACTTGTACACGTCGGCCAGATTGCCGTCCAGTGGCGTTTCCTTGACCGTGGTGCTGAACTTGGTAAAAGGCTGGAGGGGCGCGATGCGCTCCTGCATCAGCTGAGGCTTGAGGAGGTCCGCCGAGGCGGTCGCGCCTGCACCCTGCTCCACATGCAAGTCCAGCTCAATCTCTTCGGGCATCTGGGGAGGGGTCAGCGCCGCGCGGTAGATAGGGCTGGGGGTAAACAGCAGGTTAATGGCGGTATAGCGGGCCACCAGGGCCAGGTCAGGGCTGACCTTACGCCCGGCGCCTATGCTGGCCTTACGGGTGCCGTATTCCCAGATGGGTGGCATGCGGTAGTCAGCAGCACCGTCCCCATCGGTATCCGGGTTGGTCACATCAAAGGCCCGTGTCCATGGGTCGGGGTTGGCCGACAGGTCGTAAAACCACACGCGCTGTGCCGCGCTGCCGGTGCGGGTGCTGCCGCCCCAGGCAATCAGGCGGCGGCTACCGCGTGCGCCAAAGGTCGTGTTGGTGTCGGTATCGGCCGCCAGAGCACGGGTGTAGCTGTGGAACTTGAAGTCGGGACGGTCAAACCAGTTGACGAAGTAGATCGTGTGCTCGCCTGGCTTGACGCCCACGCGGCTCACGTTGTCGGCCAGCCAGTTTTCCGTGGCCAGCGCGTCGACCTCAAAGTTGCCTGTTACAGGCCGGTTGATGTTGCCGGCTGGTGTGGTGCAGGTGGGGTTCTCAACATTCGGGTCGGTCTGGCAGTTATAGCTGCGTTGCTGAACGGTCAGGGGGTTTTCCTTGCCGCTGGCCAGCATGAATTTGAAGAAATCGTCCTCAAATGCTTGGTTGGCAAACACATAGTTGTAGTCGAAGTCAAAGGTGTTGCCCGTCATTTCCATGCGGCCGTAAGAACTGGGAATGCGGTTCACGGCGTCATAGGTCTTGGGCAAGGTCTGCGCGAAATCCTGCGTGCTGATTTGACGCGCCGTCGTCACTTGACCGGGAAGGGTCTGACGGTACCCCACAAACACGATGTTGACCTTGAGTTTGGTACGAACCGTGTCCTCTTTGCCGGGAACAAGCGTCTTTAAGCCCACGAAATCTGTCTGCGGAGCAGGGGTTGGGGTGGGTGGCGTTGGCGTAGGCAGTGAAACGGAATCGTTACAGGCAGAGAGTAGGGCAGCGCCCAGCAGGGCAGCGGTCAGCAGGGATTTACGCATGGGACTCCTCTGAGATGGCCAGAACTGGCCGGGTAGACGGTAGCAGCGCGTGTCTCGGTCAGTCGGAGGGTCGAAGACCCGGACGCCGCTCACAGAACTTTCTGACGCCTCACATCCTAGCGCCTGGACGGGTGACTTGACCACGCGCCGGGGCGCCCCTTACCCTGGGCAGCGACTCCCACGCTGGAGCCACCCACTTCAGAGCGCCCGAGAGACCTGGCTCGTTGACGGCGCGGCAACCGGACTTCATCTCGTCACGGTGCCAAGGCCAGCCTGCCTGCGGCTCAACGATGACCGCGCGGCCGGAGCAAGAGGGAAGGTCTCGCGGATGACATGTTCAGCGCCCCTTCTCATGGTTTCAGAGCAGGGGCGCGCCTCTTTGTGCAGGCGCCCCCCCGGTGTCCCCGTAGGAGGCGCGCCATGGCGCACAGATTTGAGACGTTGCAGGTTCATGCCGGGCAGAAGCCCGACCCTACCACCGGCGCGCAGCAGGTGCCGATTTACCCCACCAACAGCTACGTGTTCCAGTCGCCCGAACACGCCGCCGACCTGTTTGGCCTGCGGGCCTTTGGCAACATCTACAGCCGCATCATGAACCCCACGAACGCCGTGTTCGAGGAGCGGCTGGCCGCCCTGGAAGGTGGGGTCGGCGCCCTGGCTGTGGCGAGCGGGCACGCCGCCCAGTTTCTGGCCATCACGAACGTCGCCCAGGCTGGGGACAACATCGTCTCCACGCCCAACCTTTACGGCGGCACTGTCAATCAGTTCCGCGTGACGCTGGCGCGGCTGGGGATTGAGGTGCGCTTTACGGGCCGTGACGAGCGCCCCGAGGACTTCACCGCCCTGATTGATGACAAGACCCGCGCCGTGTACCTCGAAACCATCGGCAACCCGGCGCTGAACATTCCCGATTTCGAGGCGATTGCCGCCGCCGCCCACGCGCATGGCGTAGCCGTAATCGTGGATAACACCTTTGGTGCGGGTGGGTACTACTGCCAGCCGCTCAAGCACGGCGCCAACGTGGTGCTGCATTCGGCCAGCAAGTGGATTGGCGGGCACGGCAACGGGATTGGCGGCGTCATCGTGGACGGCGGCAATTTTGACTGGGGAAATGGCCGCTACCCCCTGTTCACCGAGCCCAGCCCCAGCTACCACGGCCTGAACTTCTGGGAGACCTTCGGCACCGGCAACGCCCTGGGGCTGCCGAACGTGGCCTTTATCATCCGCGCGCGCACCGAGGGGCTGCGGGACCTGGGACCGACCCTGGCCCCGCAGCAGGCGTGGCAGTTCCTGCAGGGCCTGGAGACCCTGAGCCTGCGCGCTGAGCGCCACGCCCAGAACGCCCAGGCGCTGGCCGTCTGGCTGGCCGCGCACCCGGACGTGAGCCGCGTGACCTACCCTGGACTGAGCAACCACCCGCACTACGACCGCGCCCAGCATTACCTGCCGCGCGGGGGCGGCGCGGTGCTGACCTTTGAACTGCGGGGCGGGCGCGCTGCGGGCGAGGCGTTTATCCGCTCGGTGGCGCTGGCGCAGCATGTGGCCAATGTGGGTGACACCCGCACGCTGGTCATTCACCCGGCGAGCACCACCCACAGCCAGCTGGATGAGGTCTCGCAGGGCCGCGCGGGCGTCACGCCAGGGCTGGTGCGCGTGTCGGTCGGCACCGAGCATATCGAGGACATCCGCGAGGACTTTGCCCAGGCGCTGGCCGCCGCCCTGGTCGAAGGGGACGCGGCAGAAGCCAGCGCGAGCGAGGAGGCGTGACCGCCCTGAGTCATCCTGTCCCCCCGCCGCTGCCGCTGCCGGCCCTTGACGACAGCCCCGAGCGATGTCTGCCTGCCGAGCAGCCCGTCTCTCCCCGCCGGCAGGTGGCGCGGCTGTTCCGACAGGCGCCGCTGCTGCTGGACTGCGGTCTGCCGGTCAGTGACGTGCGCCTGGCCTACCATACCTACGGCACGCCGGGCGAAACGGCGACGCTGGTGCTGCACGCCCTGACCGGCAACAGCGCCGTGCATGAGTGGTGGCCCGAGTTTCTGGGTGAGGGGCGGCCCCTGGACCCCACGCGCGACTTCATCGTGTGTGCCAACGTGCTGGGCGGCTGTGCAGGCAGTAGTGGTCCCGGCGACCTGCCGGGACTAGGCGCAGGCGACGCGCCGCTGACCCTGCGCGATATGGCGCGGGCCGGGCGCGCGCTGCTGGAACACCTGGGGGTACGCCGCGTGCGCGTGGTGGGCGGCAGCATGGGCGGCATGCTGGCCTACGCCTGGCTGCTGGAATGCCCGGACCTGGTGCAGAGCGCCGTCATTATTGGCGCCCCGGCCCGGCATTCGCCCTGGGCGATTGGCCTGAACACGGCGGCCCGTAGCGCCATCCGCGCCGCGCCAGGGGGAGAGGGCCTCAAGGTGGCGCGTCAGATTGCCATGCTGACGTACCGCAGTCCCGAGAGTCTGGCCCAGACCCAGGCCGGACAGCGCCGGGCGGGCGTGCCTGCCATCACCACCTACCTGCACCACCAGGGTGAGAAGTTGCAGGCCCGGTTCTGCGAGCGCAGTTACGTGACCCTGACTGGCGCCATGGACGCCTTCCAGCCGGGCGACGCGGAACTGGGCACCATCCGCGCCCCGGTGCTGGTGGTGGGCATTTCCAGCGACCAGCTGTACCCCGCCGCCGAGGTGCGCGCCCATGCTGAACGGCTGCCCCGAGCCTCGTACTGGGAACTGCAGAGCGTGCACGGCCACGACGCCTTTCTGATGGACAGCCAGGAGTTGCCAGGGCGAGTGTCCGCGTTTTTGCAGGCGGGTGAGGGTGCAGGCCAGGCGTGTTAAGGCGTGGTGGCGATTTGCCAGTCAAGCACAGCAGCGGGGCCAGTCGGTTCGCCAGCCGCACGGCTGAATTGCGCGACCTCTGCGACTGCTGACGGTGTGGCGTCAGTCTGGGGACAGGCGCAGAACTGCTCAACCCGGAAGAGGCTGTCCCAGCCTCTGTCAAGACATTGCGCCGCCGGTTGGGGAGCGCGTCAGGGTCGGGCGGCCCGGTGAATCAGATCGGCGACCTGCGCGGCGGTGTGCTCCAGACGGTGGTTGCTCAGGACCCGTTCGCGGGCCTGGCGGCCCAGCTGAGCAGTCTGGACAGGTGCCTGCGCCAGTGCCCGCAGGGCCTGGGCCAGCAGTCGGGGCTGAGGCGGAACCAGCAGCCCGTCTGCCCCGTCGCGCACCAACTCGGCCTGGGCGGGAATAGCAGTGGTGACCACCGGCAGGCCCGAAGCCATCGCTTCGAGCGTCACCAGCGACTGGTTTTCGGCCAGGGTGGGTTGCAGGAGCACGTCGGCGGCCTGGTACAGCGCGGGCATGTCCCAGCGCCGCCCCAGAAACCGGACGTTGGTCAAGCGCAGGCCGCGCGTGAGCAGCCGCGCCGCTACCCCCAGCGGCGAATCCATATCGCCCACAAACACAAAGGTCAAGTCAGGGCAGTGCCGCGCCGCCAGCACGGCAGCCAGCTGATTTTTTTCCAGGGCAAAGCGGCCCGGCACCAGCACGGTAAAGGTGTCAAAGCCCAGGTGGCGCCGCAGGGCCGCGCGGGCCTCCGCGGGGGCCGGCGCGAACACGGCCGTATCCACGCCGTTGGTCACCCCAAGAACGCCGCGCAGGCGCATCCGGCGTTCCAGAAACGCCTGCCCCCAGCGCGACACGGTCACCACGGTGCCCACCCGCCGCAGGGGTCGGGCCTTGGTAACCGCGTAAATCAGCTGGAACAGTACCTTTAGCCCCAGCGGATAGTGATAGTCCAGCTGGTCATGCACCACCGTCAGATAGGGCGTCGCCAAGTTGGCCTGGGCGGCGGCGTAGGTGTGCGGTGTCCAGGCCTGAAGCAGCCGCAGGTCAAAGGAGGCGGTGGCTGGGCCCAGCGTACCAACGCCGTCATGCCGCGTGACCTCCAGCCCCCGCTCTGCACATCGCCGCGCCAGTTCGTCCATCGCCGCGCCCTGCGGCAGAAAGACGCTGGCCTGAATGCCCTGTTCACGCAGCAGGGGCAGCACGTCTAGGAGCCAGATTTCGCTGCCGGCCACGCGCGGGGCGTCGGTCAGGACGGCCAGCCGCAGGGGGGTGTGGCGGGGGCCGGTCATTCCACCGGCTCGCCGCGCTGCAACTTCACGGCGCGCACGAGGTTCTGGTACATCAGGGCGCTGGTCAGCGGCCCCACGCCGCCCGGCACAGGGGTCTGGGCCTGCACCGGCAGCCCGGCCTCGGCGTCGCCCACTACGCCCTGCGGCTGCACGTTGATGCCCGCGTCAATAATGACGTGATGAGGCTGCACATGCTCGGGGCGCAGCAGCCCCGCGCGGCCCACCGCCACCACCACGGCGTCTTGGTTGTCTAGCACCGCGCGCAGGTCGCGGGTGTGTTCGTTGCAGAGGGTGACGGTCACGCCCCGGTTGTTCAGCATGAACGTCAAAGGCCGGCCGACGGTGCGCCCTGGGCCCACGACCGCCACCCGCCGCCCGCGCAGATCGTCGCCCAGCGCCGAGCGCAGCAGAAAGCGGACCGAGCGCGGCGTGGGGGGCAGCAAAGCCTCGCTTTCGCGGCCCGCCGCAATCAGGGCGAGGTTGGCAGGACTCAGGCCCTCAATGTCTTTCTGGGGCTGGAGGCGCAGCAGCGCGGCGTCGGCGTCCAGCCCCGGTGCCAGAGGCAATTCCAGCATGATGCCGTGAACGTCCCCGCTGGACGACAGCTCGTCCAGCGCGGCGTGCAGGCCGTCCTGGGTGGGCGCGTCGCCCAGGTCACGCACGGTGAAGCGCACCCCCAGCCGTTCGGCCTGCCGAGCCTTGCTATCCACGTACACCCGCGAGGCTGGGTCGCCTGAGGCCAGCACGCTGACCAGATGAGGCTGAAACGGCCAGGCGCGCAGCGCGGCGCGCACATCGGCCGTGACGTCGGCGGCCAGGGCTTTGCCCGGCAGGGCGCGGGGGGTAGGAGCAGAGGCGTCGGGTGTGGGCATGGCAGGTCTCGGTGGTCAAGTGTAGTACGGATTCCGAAGCCGTCTGGAGCGGGGAGGCCGGGTGCTGGGTCAAGTGACGCGGGCACAGGGTGCGCCGTGTACACTCTGGGCAGAAAAAAGCGCACAACCACACTACCGCCTCCGGATGCATCCCCAGGGGGAGGATAGCGTGAAGTCGTTCACAGCGGCTTCTGGCTGGACAGAATATCGTCTACAACGATGTCAAGTCCCGCCCCCCGTCCCGCCCGCGCCCGCAGCGCTGAAGAAAAGCATCAGCGCCGCGACGATATCCTGCGCGCCGCCGAACGCCTCTGGACCAGCACCTCCTACGCCGAACTCAGCATGAACCAGGTGGCGCGGGAAGCGCAGCTGGCCAAGGGCACGCTCTACCTGTACTTTGACACCAAGGAAGAACTGTTTCTGGCGCTGCTGTCCGAGCATCTGCACCGCTGGATTGCGGCCACCGCCGCCCTGTTTACCGAGCGCCAGCCGCGCACTGCCCAGCAGGTGACCGACATCCTGCTGTACCAGGCCGAAGACCTGATTCCGCTGCGGCGCCTGCTGGTGCTGCTGGGGACCGTGCTGGAGCGCAACGTGCGCCCTGAGCTGGCCCTGGAATTCCGCCGTGACCTGGACGCGCAGCTGCGCCGCCTGGTGGGCCACATGCCTTACCCGCCGGCCACCGCCCTGCGCGTGCTGCGCCACCTGTACGCCATGACGATTGGCTGGCAGCAGTTCAGCGAGTCGCTGCCCGGCACCGACCCTGTGACGGCCCAGATCCGTACGCCCGAGCAGACCGACCTGTACAGCGAATTCGAGCTGGCCCTGCGCGCCATCATCGAGCAGCTGGCGGCGCAGGAAGCGCGCCCGGCCAACGCCAGCTAGAGTCCACCCGGCGGCGACAGGGACGGGGCCAATGGGTCCCGTCTTCTTTTTGCGTCTACCCCTTTCTAAACTTGCCGCTGGCGGCATGCCAGACCAGGCGCAGGGGCCGCGTCACGGCGGCCAGGCTCACTCTGGCGGCGGTGCAGGCGCGCGCGGCGTCGGGCGGCAGCAGCGGCAGCGCGTGCAGGTGCAGGCCGCCTGGGGCCGGCAGGTACGACACCCCCAGCGTCACCGCGCGCATGCACGGGGGCACGCTGCCGGTCAGGAATTCCTGGTCGCGCAGCAGCGGAATAACGTCGTGTTCCCCTGTCGGCGTCAGGGTGCCTCCTGGCCGCAGCCAGGCAAAGGCGCTGCGCTCCTGACAGGCGCCCTGGGCACACCACTGCCGGTTCAGGACCAGCAGCGCCTGGGTGCCGCTGCGGTAGGTGGCCGCCCGCACGGTGGTAAAGACGCTGCCGGCGCCGCTGCGGCTGTGACCGCGCCAGTCCAGAAAAGTGGCCGCCTCGTCGGTCAGGCGGCGGGCAAAGAGATTCTGCGTGGCCCCCCAGGTCAGGCCTTCGCGCTGGGCCAGCGCCAGCAGCGACCCTTCAGCCGCTGGCGGGGCAAACGTGGTCATGAAGGTGTGCAGACCGCGCAGCGGGCTCAGGGGAGAGCCGGGCGGCGCGGCCCCTTGGGCGATAGGACTCAGCTGCGCGCCACCGGTCCCCATCGCCAACACCGCCAGGAGGAGGCTGGCCCGCCACCACCCAGCGCTCTGGCGGCCTGACAGCTGCAGGCTCACGCTTCCCTCCGCATTCTCATTGATTCTCATTTTGCATCAGGGGAGCGCCTCTGCACAGGGGGGAACGGGCGGCCCTGTTCGCCCGCTATGCTGCGCCCGTGCGCGTGGTGCTGAAACTGGGAACAAGTGTGCTGACTGCCGGAACAGACCGCCTGCACCGGCCGCGGCTGGTGGACCTGATGCGGGGGCTCTCGGCGGTGCGCCAGGCCGGCCACGAGGCGGTGCTGGTGACCAGTGGCGCTGTCCTGGCCGGTTGGGAAGCCCTGGGGTTTCCGCCGCGCGACCGTACCCTGGCCGAAAAACAGCTGCTGGCCGCTGTGGGCCAGGGCCGCTTGATGCACGCCTACGCCCAACTGGCCGATCTGTACAGCGTGCCGGTGGCGCAGGTACTGCTGACCGCCGATGATTTCCGGGACCGCACCCGGTACCTAAACGCCCGCACCACCCTGAACGCCTGCCTGGCGCGCGGCGTGATGCCGGTCATCAACGAGAATGACGCGGTGGCCCTGGAGCAGCTGAAGGTGGGCGACAACGACACGCTCTCGGCGTTCGTGGCCAATCTGGTCGAGGCCGACCTGCTGGTCATCCTGACCGACGCGCCGGGGCTGTACACCGCCGACCCGCGCACCCACCCGGACGCGACCTTTATTCCGGTCGTGGAGCGCGTCACCCCCGAGGTCTGGGCGCAGGCGGGTGGGGCCGGGTCCCACCGGGGCACCGGCGGCATGCACACCAAGATTCAGGCCGCCGAGGTCGCCACCCGCGCGGGCACGCCCGTCGTAATCGCCCCCGGCGACGCCCCAGACGCTTTGAGCCGCATTGTGGCCGGGGAGGCGCTGGGGACGCGCTTTCTGGCCCACACCTCGCGGCTGGAGGCGCGCAAACGCTGGATTCTAGCTGAGGTTGCCTCAGGCAGCGTGAGGCTGGATGCGGGCGCCGCCCAGGCGGTGCGCGAACGCGGTGCCAGCCTGCTGCCCGCTGGTATTACGGCTGTCGAGGGCCGCTTTGCGCGCGGCCACACGGTCCGGGTGTTGGGGCCAGACGGCGCCGACCTGGCCCGTGGCCTGAGCCGCTACAGCTCGGGCGACCTGGCCCGCATTCAGGGCCGGCACTCGCGCGACGTAGAAGGGCTGCTGGGCTTCACCTATGGCCCCGAGGCGATTCACCGGGATGATCTGGTGCGGCTGTAGGGGAGAGGCTGTTGGGGAACGGACAGTGGCGTGGTTGAAGAGGTGTCACTCTGAACCACTCTGGGTTGGCCGAAGGGCGTGACCTCAACAGACAGCGGCAGAAATGGAATTGAGGGGGATGTGTTGACCCTCTCAATGGAACTGGCAGCCGCTGTGTGGGCGGTTGGGCAGAGAAGTAGGCCGGGGCCTCCCGTCATTTATGAGTCGAGAAGCCTCCCGGCCACGTTGGAGCACCGAACCAGCAGAAACTGGGGAGCTTCCGCCCTGACCGTCAAGCATCTTCCGCTCCACTGTGCGGCGCAGCGCCTCCCAGGTGACTGGGCCGCAGTCGCCGGCAACTGGCGTATCCCCGCGACCCTTCTTTGCGCCCCTCTATACTGCCGGGCGTGCTGGCGCTGCTCGCTTCGACGATCACTCTGACGGACCCGGCGGGGGACGCGCGCGGCGACGGCGGCTATGTGCTGCCCACCCGCCCCGCTCTCAGCTCTGAGATGCTGGACCTGCGTGCGTTTAGTGCCCAGCCGCAGGGCGAGGGCATGCGTTTTACCGTCAGCTTTAGCCAGCTGGGTAATCCCTGGAATACGCCGTCGGGGTACAGCGCGGGCGTGACCGACATTTTTGTCAAGGGCGCGCTGGGCGGGCAGCAGGTGCTGGGCGAGACCGGGCTGCGGGTGCGCGGTCAGGGCGGCTGGGCCTATCACCTCCGCGTGACCGGCAGCGGCGCCACATTGGTGCAGGCCGACAGTCAGGGCGCTCTGACCACGCTGGCTGCCCCTGGCGTTCAGGTCTCAGGCACCAGTCTGGTGATTGACGCGGCGGTGCCGGGCGGGACCTACGGCTACTGGGTCACCAACAGCGTGTACACGCCCCTGTCGCCGGGCGGCGTCCTGAAGCCCGGCACCGCCGCTGGCCCCACCTTGTTGCAGGCGGGGCGGGCCGGCGCCCCGACCCCAGTGGACGTCCTGGCCCCCAGCAGTGACACCCTGGCCTTCACAAGCGGCACCCTGGCGCCTGTGGGCGAAACCCGTGACTGGGTGAGTCTGACCCTAATGGCCCTGGGCGCGGCGGGCCTGCTGCTGACGGTGGTGGCCACGGTCATGGTGTGGCGGCGGTTGGCAGGCCGGTGACGCGCCTGCCCGCGCCCCTGCTGATTCTGGCGGCGGCGGTGCTCTGGGGCCTGCTGGGGATTCTGGGCAAGCAGGCGCAGGCGGGCGGCGTGGGGCCGCTGGAGGTGGCGTTTTGGCGCGCCCTGCTGGCCGGCGGCCTGTTTACCCTGCACGCCGGCCTGACCGGCGCGAGGTGGCCGCGTGGCCGTGACCTGCTGGTCACTGTCGGCTTTGGGGTGGCGGGGGTCAGCGTGTTTTACGGCGCCTATCAGCTGGCCGTGCAGGCGGGCGGGGCCAGCCTGGCCAGTGTGCTGCTGTACACCGCACCTGCTTTTGTGGCGCTGATGGGCTGGGCTTTTTTGCGCGAGCGCCTGGGTCGCCGGGAGCTGGGCGCCGTGGCCCTGACCCTGGGAGGGATTGCCCTGATCAGCCTGGGTGGTGGCCAGGGCGTCACGGTCAGCGGCCCGGCCCTGGCCTGGGGCCTCCTGGCTGGCTTCACTTACAGCCTGTATTACCTGTATGGCAAGGCGTTTTTTACCCGATATGAGCCGGCCGTGCTGCTGGCGGTGGCCTTGCTGGTGGGCGCCGCAGGCCTGCTGCCCTTCGTGGACTTTACGGCCAAGACAGCTCCCGTGTGGGCCAGCCTGGGCGGCATGGCGGTGTTCTGCACCTACCTGGCTTATCTGGCGTATAGCGCGGGCCTGCGGTCACTGCCGGCCACCCGCGCCAGCGTAATTGCCAGCCTGGAGCCGGTGGTGGCCGCTGGGCTGGCTGCCCTGCTGTTCGGCGAACGCCTAGCGGCCCTGGCCCTGCTGGGCGCGGCGCTGGTGATAGGGGCGGCCCTGCTCCTCAGCATCAACCCAGACGAAGCGCATCCTAGCGCGGAGTGAGAGAGGGGCCGACGAGGAAGCGCCCCTTTCCTGTTTAAGCTCGCTCTACATGCAGGGCAGGCACAGAGGGAGGTCGCTGCTTTCGGTGCCGGCCTCTTACCGTTTCTCGTCCAGGGTGAAGTCCCATTCAAATGAGCGGCCCCACGGCAGTTCGGCGTCGCTGAGGGTATAGGTGTTGCCTATGCGCAGAGGGAAGAATCCCTGCGCCGCTTCCTGCAAGGCGGCCTGTCCACGCGGGGTACTGAGTTCAGCCTCGGGAACCAGTTGGCGCAGGCGGGCACGCACCTGGGCAGAGTAAATCACGTCGTTGGCAAATTCGCGGGCCAGCAGGGCGTCTTGCCGCAGCGGGTCGGCGCCGCGCAGACTCAGCTTGGCGTGGGCCAGGGCGGTGCCCAGGTTGTTGCCGGGGGTGCCCCAGGCGGCCAGCGCGCGCAGATTGGCGTGCTGGCGCAGGGTGCGCAGATCGCTCCAGAAGCGGGTGTTGCCCAGGTTGACCTGCGCCACGTCTGCCACGGCCACCGGCCCGGCGCGCAGCAGGGCACTCACCCGCAGTGTCGCCCGCCGTGAGTCACCGCCGTTGTAAACATAGAGGGTCAGGTCGGCCGCGCCCGGCACCACCGCAAAGCCGCTGCCCTGAGCGTGGTTGAGCGCACTCTGGGTCAGAGGAATGCCCTCGTACTTCATCACGGCCTCAGCGGCCTTGGGGTCGCTGTATTCCAGGCGCACCGTCGCGGATTCAGGGGCCAGGGCGTAGGCGGTCAGCATGGACAGCACTTCGTCGGCACCGGGGTACACGCGCACGTTCGCCGGCGCCTGGGCGGCCAACGCGGCGCCCTCCTTCGGGGCGGGGCTGCCGGGTAGGGCGTCGTCCCAGGTGACGTGGAGTTCCTTGAAACGGCCTTCTCGCGCCCAGTCCATTACGGCGCGCACCACTTCCAGGTTGCGGGCGCGGTTGGTGGCGTCCGGCTCGCGCGGCAGCGTGACAAAGGCGTAGACCGGCTGGCCCGTGCGCTCGGTCCAGGTGCGCAGCGGGTCCAGGCGGGTCAGCGCGTCCGGCGCGCTCAGCGGGCTGGTGCGCGACTGGACCAGCCCGCCGTAGGCAAGGGCGTCCAGCGACACCACCAGGGGGCCGGTGGTCGGCTGGGCCGCTAGCCAGGCGGTCAAGGCCGCTGGGTTGGCGCCTATGGTGGCGGTGCCTAGCAAGGCGGCCGGGGGCACCAGGGCCGTCCCGCCGCGGAGCCCGGCAATCAGGGCGGGCAGCACCCGCGTGGCGGGGCGGGAATCCAGGGGCAGCAGCGTCTGCGCGCTCGCTGAGGCGGCGCACAGCAGGGCCAGGAGGGCAAAGCGCATGCGGGCACCTTACGGGCCGCTGGTGAGGAAATCCCCCGAAGGGACCAGAGAGCAGTTGAGCCCTGGTCCAGAGTGAGAGACTGGAGCGGTGCAACGATTGACCCCCGACACTGCTTCTGCCTTGTTGGAACGCCACTGGAGGTGTTACGACGGCCTGATCCAGCGCGCAGAACTGACTTACCCGGACAGCCTCTTACAGCTCATGCTGATCCTAGAAGTGCAGGACCGGGAGGCCGCTTCGGGCTGGTGTTCGCTGGTCTTAAAGTTGGAGGGTGTGAGCCTCCTGCGGGTGCAGGAGGAGCCGGGAACGAATGTGGTCCTGAGTCACGGGATTGCCCTGCTGTTCAGCGATCAACTCGTAGCTGTGGACCTGAGCCCAGTGGCCGAAGCGCCCTATACGCTGGCTGATTTTGCTCAGTCCTCGTTCGCTGTGCGCGCCCAGACCGCCTGGTTTGAGGTGCAGAGGCTGGAGTGAGCCGCTGCGAAAAGCGCCTGTCGCCTGAGACCGGTCCCCCTCGGTGCCACCTGTCCCGCCTCTAGGGGCGTAGCCTGCACCCTATGACCCCAACTGACCTGTGGCGACTGGCCTGGCGCGGCCTGACCCGGCGCCGGGTGCGCACGTTTCTGACCGCCCTGGGTATCACGGTGGCGGTGGCCAGCATGGTCATCTTTCTGTCGCTGGGCGAGGGCATCCGCAAAGTGTTTGTCACCGAATTGGGCGGCATTGGCCCGGACATCCAGGTCAGTCTGACGCCGCTGTCGCAGGGCCTGGCCATGCACCCCAACCTGCCGCAAAAGACCGTGCAGGACCTGCAGGCGCTGGCCCCGGACCTGGGTATCCAGACAGTTACGCCAGTCATCATGGCGGTGCGCGGCAGCCTGGACCCCACGCAAAGCGCCGTGCTGTACGGCTTGCCGGCCGAGAATGGCGGCATTGGCGCGGTGTTCCCCAACTCGAAGGTTGCGCAGGGCCGCACGCTGCAGGCGAGCGACAACCCGGCCGGCGCGGCGGTGGTGGGGGCCAAAGCCGCCAAGAATCTGAACCTGGGGCTGGGCAGCCGCCTGAACCTCAACCGCCGCTCCAGCGTCAAGGTGGTGGGCGTGTTGGCCCCCGAATCTGGACTGGTGGACAACTTCATTTTCCTGCCGCTGGCCACGTTGCAGGCCAGCGAGGGCGCACAGGACCGCGTGTCGCTGGTGGCCGTCAAGCTGAACAACCCGCGTGAGGCCCGCGACGTGGCCGGCCGCATCTCCGAGCGGCTGAACCTGGAGGCCGCCACGCAATCGGATTTCCTCAGTTTTGTCGAGCGGGCGCTCAGGATCAGCGACGCCGTGCGCTTCGGCATCTCGCTGATTGCGCTGGTGGTGGGCGGCTTGGCGGTGGCCAACACCGTCATGATGGGCGTGTTCGAGCGCACCCGCGAGTTCGCCACCCTGCGGGCCATCGGCGCCCGGCCGTCGTTTGTGCGCGCGCTGGTGCTGACCGAATCACTGCTGCTGTCGCTGGTGGGTGGGGTCTGCGGCGTTCTGCTGGGCTTGCTGGGCATTGCGGGCGTCAACTTGTACACGCAGGACCTCGCCGGCATTGACGCGGCGGCCCTGACCCCGCGCCTTACGCTGTTGGCGCTGGGCATTTCCTTCCTGCTGGGCCTGCTCTCGGGGCTGTTGCCCGCGCGCAGTGCCAGCCGCCTGAACATCACCGAAGCTCTGGGGAGGGTCTGAGATGACCGCCAATTTTCCAACCCTTAGCGTGCAGAACCTCTCGCGTGTCTATCCCAGTGGCGACGGCCAGGTGCAGGCGCTGGCGCCCTTCAGCCATACCTTTGCCCCTGGGCTCACGGCAGTGGTGGGGCCGTCAGGCAGCGGCAAAAGCACCTTGCTGAATTTGCTGGCGGGCTTCGAGACCCCCACCACAGGGCAGGTGGAGGTAGGCGGCACCAACCTGACCACGCTGGGGGAGGCCGCGCGCGCTGACTTCCGGCTGGCGCACTACGGCTTCGTGTTTCAGAACCACAACCTGGTGGGCATTCTCAGTGCGCTGGAGAACGTGGAGTTTCCGCTGGCTCTGGCGGGCCACCCGCCCAAAGAGCGCCGTGCCCGCGCCCGCGAACTGCTGGCGCTGGTGGGGTTAGAAGGCCGCGCGTCGCACCTGCCGGGGCAGCTGTCGGGCGGCGAGGCGCAGCGGGTGGCCATTGCCCGCGCCCTGGCCGGCAACCCCAGCGTGCTGCTGGCCGACGAACCTACGGGCAACCTCGACACCCGCACCGGCGAGCGGGTGCTGGCCCTGCTGCAAGAAGCGGCCAGCGCAGGCCGCACGGTGGTGCTGATCACCCATGACCGCGATGTGGCCGCCCAGGCGAATCATCACCTGAACGTGCGCGACGGCGTGGTGAGTCTGGGAGAGCAGGGGAGCCTGGTGCGCTGAAGTGAGTGGCCTGTGGCCTGACACAGCCGCGCGAGTCTCTGCTGATGTGCAGCGGGTGCGGCCTCCTTTTCAGGACGGTGTGTTGTTGCAGGAAAGGTGGGGCGGCGTGACTCACAGCGGAACTCAGCGTGGTTGAGGGTCATACCCCTCAACCACGCTGAGGCGAACAAAGTGAGTATCCGTAAGAGACAGCGGCGAAAGTGGAGTTGAGGGGGGTTGTTGGCCCATCAATGGAACTGGCAGCCGCTGTCAGTCTGTCGAGTCACTTCGTTTGAGGAGCTTCCCTCAAACATCACAAAAGACCGCCATCAGAGAGCAGCAGTCTCTCGCTCACTTCCTCCTTGAGGTCAGCGGTTGGGGCTTGGCGGCGTCCTTGAGAACAGGAACTGCTCTTCCCCTGCGAACACCAGGGCTAACCGGAGCAAAATGCAGCGGCTAGAGGCTCTTCGCTCTGGCCGCTGCATTCGGAGAACAGCTCTAGGGCGCCTGGCCCACCCGCGTCTGCGGGCCGCGCAGCCACAGCACGCGGCCGCGTTCGTCCTTCAGGCGCACGACCACCTGCACGGGTTCACCGGGTTGCCAGGCAGAGACGTTGCGCCCCCAGGCGCTGCCCTGACCGTTCCCAGCGCTGCTCAGGGGCGACTTCCAGAGGGCCGAGCCGCTGACCACAAATACCCCGTCCAGTCGCACGGCCGGCAGTGGCGTGCGCGCCGAGGCCAGGCGCACCTTCACCCCAAACCCCTGCGAACTGGCGGCGGGGGCCGTGCCCACCGTCAGCACCTGCCCGCCTACGTTCAGGGCGGTGGGAGCGCCCAGCAGCTGGTCAACTCCCGGCGCCGCAACCTGGGCGCCGCAGGCAGTCAGGGCGAACCCCAGGAGGACAGGCCAGAGGGCTTTCATGGCCGCAGGCTACCTGAGAAGCACATGGGACACATGAAGATGTGCAGCCTGTGGGCTTACCAGCTCAGGTCGGGTGGAGTCACCACGCGGTCGGCGGGCTGGTCGCTCAGCAGCGTGTAGGTCAGGATATAGGTGCCCGGAATCACTCGGGTCAGCACGATGGTGTCGCCTTCAAATCGGGGGTTCACGTTCGCCAGACTGGGCCCCTGCACCTGAAGGGGACCGCGCACGGCCGGCTGGGCGCCCCCCGCAGGCAGCGGGTCCCCCAGGCGGACATTGTCCAGCGTGCTGTCCACCGTCAGCACCAGGGTGACCAGATAGCCCTGGGCAGCGGTCTCCACGCTTTTTTGCAGGCTGGCCCGCGCGCCGCCCTCGACCGTGCGGGTGACGTTGGCGCTGCCGGGGCTGCGCACCCGCGCCTGGCCAGTGGTGCTCAGGCCGACGGGGTCCAGCGTGGCCTGGGCGGTGTCAGTGCGGCACACCCGCACCGGAACTTTCAGGCGCAGGGGCTGGGTGCCGCTAAATTCGCCGGCCACCTCCAGCGGGTAGTCGCTGGTCCAGCCGCCCGGCAGATTCAGTTGCAGGCGGCCCGGCAGGCGGTAGGGAAAGTCGGTCTTGGCCAGGGCCGTCAGCTGGGTGACGTCGCAGGCGTTCAGGAGGTCGGGGGCCGTGACCAGCGTCAGGTCTGTGCGTACCCGGTACTCGATGGTGACGCGCCCAGCGGCGGCGTCCGTCACGCGGCCAGGCAGCGGGCGGGTCACGGTGCTGCCGGGAATGACGGTGGGCGTCACCGGGTAGTCGCCGGGCGCCAGCGGCACGGTGGCGGGCGTGGACAGGGTGCGGCCCGCGACCTCGAACGGCACGCCGGTCAGCGGCAGGCGCTGGTCGCCGTACAGGGCCACGGCGTCCACCACGAGTTGCCCTTCCGGCGCGCGGGCCACGAAGCGCACCTTGTTAAAGCCCGGCTGATAGCGGATTTCAGTCGGAGAGACGATGTTGCCGGTCCCCGCCACCAGGGCGCTGCTGACAGGCACGTACCCGGCCGGCAGCGTCGGCCGCACCACCGTGTCGCCCACCAGCGTGTACGAGGCGCCGGGAATCGGGCGGCCCTGGGGGTCCACGACCTCGACCAGCAGCTGGTTGGCAATCTTCACGGTGTCAGGCAGGGTGAAGCCGCCCACCGTGGCCCGCACCGACTGGTCACCCACCCGGAAGGCAAAGCGAATGGCGTTGCTGTACTGCCGGGTGGTGCCCAGCACGCGGATGAACACGCGCCACTCGCCCACCAGCTCCGGCGTGATGACGTAAGGATCGGTGGCGGTGCGGCCGTTGTCACTGGGGGTCAGGTTCACGCGGGTGCCGTTCGGTTGCACTGCCCAGACCTCGGCTTCCTGCGGGCCGTCCACGTCGTAGTTTTGCAGCGCCAGGGTCTTGCCCACCCAGTCGGCGGTGACGTTCAGGCGGGCGGCCAGCAGGGGCTCGGCGTCGGTGCTGCGAGCGTTCACGCTGAAGTCGCTGGTTTCCAGGGCAAAGGGCGCCGCCACGCGCAGGGCAAACGAGTTCTTGCCGTCGCCCTTACTCGTGACCTTCAGGGTGTAGGTGCCGGCCGCCAGGCCGCCCGCAAACAGGCTTTCCCAGGTATGCTCGCGGTTCAGGCCGTAGCGCCGCTCGGTGACGGTGCCGCCTGGGCCGGTCAGGGTAAAGGTGGTCTCGAACGGCTCGTTCTTCTTGTACAGCTCGTCGCCAAAGTACCCCTCGCCCCGGCGGCCATCCACATAGTCAGCCAGGTTGAAACTGGGCGAATAGACTTCCAGGCCCAGTGATTTCCCTGCGTCCTGGGCCGCCACCCGGATGACGTAGGATTCCTGCGCCTGGGGCCACTTTTCACCCACCGACACCAGGGGCAGAATCCCGCCGGTCTGCGCGGCGGCGCCGGAGGTCAGGCCGGCGGCAGCCAGCAGGGCCAGGGTCAGGGTGCGGCGGGCCAGAGAATGTGCAAAAGGCTTGGGCATGACTAGCGTGAAGGATACCTCTGGCCGCAGCGCTAGCATCGGGAGCCAGATGCCTGACCTTTCTGCCCGCGCCCGCGCCGTGATCAACCCCCATGCCCTGCGCGCCAACCTGGGGGCGCTGGCCGAGCGGGCCGGCGCGGGGCTGCTGCTGCCCGTCAAGGCCAACGCCTACGGGCACGGCCTGGAGGAGGTGGCGCGCGTGGCGGCGGCCCACCCCGGCGTGTGGGGCCTGGCGGTGGCCACCCCGCGCGAGGCGGCGGCCCTGGCTGCACTGAATCTGGGTCGGCCTTTAGTGCTATTGACCCCCCCTATGCCCCACGAGGTAGGGCCACTGGCCGACCTGGGCGTGCGCCTGCCGGTGGCGTCGGTGCCGGAGGCCGACGCCTTGCCCCCCCACGCCCGCGCGCACCTGAAGGTGGACACCGGCATGAACCGCCTGGGGGCCCGTCCCGAAGACGCCGCCGCCGTGGGCCGCCGCCTGGCCGAGCGCGGGCTGCTGGAAGGCGCGTATACCCACCTGGCCACCGCCGATGAACCCGACCTCAGTTTTGCCCACGAGCAGCTGCGGCGCTTTGCGGCTGTGCTGGCGGCGCTGCCCCCCACGCCCACGCCCCTGATGACCCACGCGGCCAACGGCGGCGGCGTGCTGAGCTTTGGCGTGCTGCCCGGTATGGCGCTGGCCCGGCCAGGGCTGGCGGCCTACGGCTTCGCGCCGCCTCACCTGCGCGGCCTCCTGCCGCTGCGTCCGGTGATGACGCTACAGGCGCGCGTGACCCACCTGCACACGGCCTACGCCGGCGAGACAGTCAGTTACAGCGGCCTGTGGCGGGCGGCGCGCGACACCCTGGTGGCCACAGTCGGTGTGGGCTACGCCGACGGCTACCCCCGGAACGCCACCGGGCACGCCGAGGTGCTGCTGGGCGGCCAGCAGCGCCCGGTGCTGGGCCGCATCTGCATGGACCAGCTGATGGTGGACGTGACGGGGCTGGCCGTTCAGGTGGGTGACTGGGCCACCCTCTGGGGGCCTGCCGACGTGACGGTGACCGACGTGGCGGCCTGGGGCGGCACGGTGGAATACGAGGTCCTGACCGGCCTGGGCGACCGGGTCGAGCGCGTGATGGAAGCAGAGTAGCCGGGCCAGGTGGAGAAGTGAGCTGGCCTGCCGGCTGGAACGCTGACAACTTAGGAGGTCACCGATTAGCCAACTCCGCATCCGTTAGCCCGCTTGTGCGCCTCCTCGCGCGCCTGCCGGGCAAACGATTCAATCGGAGTCTGTCTAACACGGACTCCGATTGAATCGAGCAGAATGCCGGGTGAAATTCGAGCGGCCTTGGAAAGCTCTGCAGGAAAGCGAGAAGGAACAGCTGCGGATGGCGCGATCTGGAAGTGCTGACGGTGCCTGTTCGGCTGTGCTGCAATTTAGCGGAATCTATATGAGCCGCTCCCCCCGCGCCCCGTGAGAACTGCCTGCCGGGGCGCGAGCAGGCCGTGTGGCCCCGTACAGTCGCGCCGCGCCTGAGCCGGGAGGATAACCGGCATGTCTTCTGCGCCCATCGTCGTGGCCGGCCCCACCGGGCAACTGGGCCGCCTTATCACCCAGGAACTGCTGGGCCTGGGCGCCCCCGTGCGCGTGCTGGTCCGCCCCGAAAGCGACCCCGCAAAAGTCAGTGCCCTGCGCGCAGCGGGGGCAGAGGTCGTCACTGCTAACCCCGACCGCGTGCCTGACCTGATTCGGGCGGTGGAGGGCGCGGCCTGTGTGGTCTCGGCGCTGTCAGGCCTGCGCGCCGTGATCGTGGACGTGCAGACCCGCTTGCTGGACGCGGCGGTGGAGGCCGGGGTGCCCCGGTTCATCCCCTCGGATTTCTCGGTGGATTTCACCCGGCCAGGCGGCCGCAACCGCAACCTCGACCTGCGCCGCGAGTTCAGGGCGCGCCTGGATGCCGTGCCGATTCAGGCCACCTCGGTCCTGAACGGCATGTTCGCCGACCTGTTGACCGGGCAGGCTCCGGTGGTGCTGCCCAGGCTCCGGCGGGTGCTGTACTGGGGTGACGCTGACCAGCCGCTGGACTTCACGACGGTGGCTGATACCGCCGCGTTTACGGCCCGCGTGGCCCTGGACCCTGCGGCGCCCCGCTGGCTGCGGGTGGCGGGCGACGTGCAAAGTGCGCGCGGCCTTCAGGCGGCAGCCTCGGCCGCGACCGGCCAGCCGTTTGGCCTCCTGCGGGCCGGGGGAACGGGCAGCCTGCACGCCTTTGCCACCCTGACCCGCGCCCTCACGCCCCCCAGCGACGAGGTGTTTCCCGCCTGGCAGGGGATGCAGTATCTCCACGACATGTTCACCGGTCAGGCCAAGCTGACCCCGCTGGACAATGGGCGGTATCCGGCGCTGCGGTGGACGGGCGTGGCGGAGGTGTTGAAGGGGCTGTAGGTCGTGGGCTGTAGGAAAAGGGCAGCGGAAACGAATGTTCGCCGCTGCCCTTCCCACCCCCTACAACCCTAAAAAAACCTGATCACGTCGCGCACCACCACAAAGACCATCAGCAGCATCACGAAGGCGAAGCCCGCGAAGTTGATGGCCTGTTCCTGGCTGAAGCTCAGAGGCCGGCCACGCACGGCCCCCACCAGCACAAGCAGAATGCGCCCGCCGTCCAGACCCGGAATCGGCAGCAGGTTAAAAAAGGCCAGTGACAGGTTCAGCAGAATAGCCACCTGAAGCAGGGCCCAGGGGCTCACCGCCGCCGCCCGGCTGACAATCTCGGCGGTGCCGATGGGGCCGCTGACATTCTCGTCGCGCGACAGGTCAAGGGTAAAGAAGCGCTGGAACAGCCCGGCAAAGGAGCGCAGCACCTGCGGCAGGGCCTCGGCGGTGACCTGCCAGGAGCGGACGAAGGCGGTCCCCACGCTCACTGGCTGCACGTCTGGGCCGTAGCGGATGCCCAGCAGTTGCCGCTCGCCGCCTATTACGGGGGTCCAGTCAAACTTCACCTCGCGCGGCTGCCCGGCCCGCACCACCGTAAAGCTGTGGGGGCCAGGCTGCGTCAGCACCTCGCGCACGCCCTCCCAGCCGGCCACATCGCGGCCTCCCAGACGCGCTGTTTCTGGAATGTCCTGACCGTCGGCCGCCGTAATCACGTCGCCCACCTGGAGGCCCAGGGTCTGGGCGCGCGACCCAGCCACGACCTCCTCAATGCGGGCGCGGTCTGGGGCCGGTACCCCCTGGGCGCTGAAGTTAACGGTCATCAGCGTGGTGGCCAGCAGCAGGTTGACCAGCGGCCCGGCCAGCAACACCGCCACCTTGCCCCAGGCCGGCAGCGCCGCAAAGCCGCGCGTGGGCTGGCGGTGGCCGCCCTGGCCGTCCTCTTCAGGAGACATGCCGTCAATTTCCACGTAGCCGCCGATGGGCAGCAGCGACAGCCGCCATTCGGTGCCGTACCAGTTTCGGCGCAGCAGCACCGGCCCCATGCCAATGCTGAAGGAGTTCACTGTCACCCCCTGCCACCGGGCCAGGGCATAGTGCGCCAGTTCATGAATGAACGTCGCCAGACTAATAATCAGCAGCGTCCAGAGCAGCCCCAGTGGGGTCAGGGCGGCGGTGATGCCTTGCAGGACGTTCACGCGCGCACCCCGCCCACACACAGTTCCTTCGCCCGTGTGCGCGCCCAGGCGTCCACCTCGGCCAGGGTGTCCCAGGTCAGTGCGCCAGCTGGGGTCTCGTCCAGCACCTGCTCAATGAGGCGGGCAATGCCCAGGAAGTCCAGTTGCCCGGCCAGGAAGGCGTCCACCGCGACCTCATCGGCGGCGTTCAGGGCCACCGGCAGCAGGCCGCCCGCTTCGCCCGCTCGGTAGGCCAGGGCCAGGCAGGGAAAGCGGGAGAGGTCGGGCGCGCTGAACGACCATTCGCCGCGCATGGCCCAGCCCAGGTGGCGGCCGACCTCGCGCCCACGCCGCGCGCCGTGCACGTCACCGGGGCGGGTCATCCCGCCTGGCGCGGCGTCAATGGCGTAGGCAATCGGCAGGCGCATGTCCGTGGGGCCAAACTGCGCTTTCAGGCTGCCGTCCCGGAACCGCACCGCCGCGTGAATCAGGCTTTGGGGATGAATGACCACACCCACCTGCGATAGGGGCAGGCCGTACAGTGAGGCGCATTCCATGACTTCCAGCCCCTTGTTCATCAGGGTTGCGCTGTCAATGGTCACCTTGGGGCCCATGCTCCATGAGGGGTGCCTCAGCGCCTGCTCGGGGGTCACGCTGCTCAGGTCCGCAGGGCCCTCACGAAAAGGGCCGCCGCTGGCGGTCAGAATCAGCTCGGCCACGTCGTCTATGGCCTCGCCGGTCAGGCACTGAAAGATGCCCGTGTGTTCAGAATCCACCGGCACCACGCGCCCGCCCCCCTGCTCGGCCGCCGCCCACATCAGGTGCGCGGCCGTGACCATCGCCTCCTTGGTGGCCAGTGCCACGGCCTGCCCAGCTTCTAGGGCGGCGCGGGTGGGGGCCAGGCCAATCAGGCCACTCATGGCATTGACCACCACGTCCGTTTTCAGCGCTGCCAGCGCACTGGGGTCAGCGGTCACCTGCACGCCCGAGAAGCGCTGTTTGGCCTGGTCATACACCGACCCGTCCACACTAATCACCTGCGGGCCAAATTCACGCACCTGCACCGCCAGCAGGTCCAGATTCTTGCCGGCGGCCAGCGCCGTGACCCGGTAGCCCCGTTCGCGGGCAATGTCCAGCGTCTGCGTGCCAATACTGCCCGTGCTGCCCAGCACCGAAATGGTCTGTACCGAAGGGTTCATCTGCCCTGCATGGTAGAGGAAGCGGCCAGGGACGAATGGGGCACTGGGCAGGACTGGGCCGGACGCCGCAATGGTTGGCAAGCTCGGTTGCGTCCCATTGGACGGGCACAGCGGCCCCGTAGACCGGGACAGCTTTGCGAGAGAGTGGGCAGGAGCAAAATCCCTTCCAGGCATGAGGTTTGCAACTTGATGCTGCTCCGGGATGTTGGTGTGACAGATGGCCGTCCAGCTGAGACGAGGGTATAGGAGGGCGCGGCGAGAGACTGGCACCGAAAACGAACACCCGTGTGCATCCCATATGCGGGTCAGGATTGGTCTTCCTCACCGACACACTGCAGGCAGAACAACAAAAGAGGCGGCCTTAGCCGCCTTGTTTGTCCTCCCACCCATCACCAACGCCCCACCGCCCCTTACCGCGTAAACACGCTGATGTTCAAGAACAGGTATGTCGCGGGAACGGCAAACAACAGGCTGTCCACCCGGTCTAGAAACCCACCGTGGCCCGGCAAGCTGGTGCCGCTGTCCTTGGTGTTCAGAGAGCGTTTGAGGAGGCTCTCGGCCAGGTCGCCCAGCTGACTGGCGCTGGCGACCAGAATGGCGTACAGCAGCGCCTCGAATGGGGTCCAGATGTGGGTGGCGGTGGTCAGGCCCAGCACCATCAGAAAACTGAAGAGGAGCCCACCAATCGAGCCTTCCACCGTTTTGCCGGGGCTGACTTCCGGAGCCAGTTTGCGCCGCCCGAAAAAGTAGCCGACAAAGTACCCGCCGATATCGGCGGCAAAGGTGGCCAGCAGGGGCAGGGCAAGATACAGCAGGCCGTCGCCAGCGTCCGGGCTGTAGCGCAGCAGCAGAAAGTACCCCAGCAGCCAGGGAATGTACAGCAGCCCGAAGATGGAATACACGATGCGTTCCAGGGGCCGCTCGCCGGGCCGGATCACCTCCACGACCAGAAAGTAACCCACGGCTGCGGTCAGCACGGCTTCTCGCCACGAACCGCCGGGCCAGGGGGTGGAGGGCCACATGGGCAGGCTGGCCACCAGCAGCGCCGCCGCAAACACCCCCAGGCTCACGCGCCGCACGTCTATGTCGCTGCGGTCCAGCATGCGGATGTATTCGCGCAGCGCCATGATGGCCACCACGATCAGGCCGGGCAGCAGCGCCGCCCAGCCCACCCACACCACCAGACTCAGGATGGCAAAGCCCACCACGCTGGTCAGAATGCGGCTGCTCAGGGATTCCATGGCCCCTCCGGGGAGGCTGTGGGACGTGGGTTGTGGGCTGTAGGGACGCGCCTACACCCGACAACCCACCTCTCACAACCGGCGCGCGGCGCCTTCACCCTAGGATTTCCTGCTCCTTCTTCTGGAAGGTCGCCTCGACCCGCGTCACGTACTCGTCGGTGATCTTTTGCACGTCGGCCTCGCCGCGCTTGATCTCGTCGTCACCGATGCCCTCGACTTTTTTCACCTCATCCAGCGTGTGCTTGCGGATGTTCCGAATGGCGATGCGGGCGTCCTCGGCGTAGTTCTTGGCGTTCTTCACGAGGTCGCGGCGGCGCTCCTCGGTCAGCATGGGCAGCGAGATGAAAATCGTATCGCCCTTGTTGTTGGGGTTCAGGCCCAGGTCGCTGTCGCGGATGGCCTTTTCGATGGGGTTCAGCGCGCCCCGGTCCCACGGCGTGATGACCAGTGTGCGGGCGTCGGGGGTGGTGATGCTGGCCACCTGGTCAATGGGCATAGAGCTGCCGTAGTAGTCCACCACAATCTTTTTCAAGATGCCGGGGTTGGCGCGGCCCGTGCGCAGCACCGAGAGGTTATTTTCCAGCGATTCAATGGCCTTGCCCATCTTCTCGCGGGCGTCGGCCTGAATGGTTTTCATGTCAGCCATGTGAAGTCTCCTTACCGGGAAGTGCGGCCAGTGTAAAGGATGGGAAGCCAGCGGCAGTGCGCGGGGTGCGGGCGCGGGGTTGGGGATGCCTTGAGGATGCCCGCTTCTGGCGGGCGCGCGGCGCCTCAGACAGAGTGCTCCGTTGATAACCAGGAAGGGCAGCGATGGACACACCCCACGCCTGGGCCCCGCTGTCCTCCTGCCCGCTCTTCTGCGAAGCTCTTGGAGTCTGCCGCTGTCCGAGTCCCCTTGGATGAAACCGCTTTTATAACAACGGTTTCATCGGAGTTGGTCTCAGCTCTGGATGAGCGTGCCCACCCGCTCACCTTGAAGCAGGCGGCGCAGGTTGCCTTCCTGAAACAGATCGAACACCACGATGGGCAGGCCGCGGTCCATGCACAGCGTCAGGGCGGTGGCGTCCATGACTTCCAGGCGCTGCTCGACGACTTCCAGGTGGGTCGCCTGAGAGATGAACTTCGCGTCCGGGTTCTTGCGCGGGTCGCTGTCATACACCCCGTCTACCTTGTTTTTGGCCATCAGCACCACCTGGGCGCCAATTTCCAGGGCACGCAGGGTGCTGGTGGTGTCAGTGGTGAAAAAGGGCGCGCCGTTACCCCCGCCAAAGATAACCACGCGGTCCTTTTCGAGGTGCCGAATGGCCCGGCGGCGAATGTACGGCTCGGCCACGGCCGCCATCTGAATGGCGCTCATGACGCGGGTGGGGCGCCCGGCGGTTTCCATGGCGTCTTGCAGGGCCATCGCGTTCATCACGGTGCCCAGCATCCCGATGTAATCGGCCGTGGCGGGGTCCATGCCTTTGCCGTTGCGCTCGCCGCGCCAGAAATTCCCGCCGCCAATCACCACCGCCAGTTCGACCCCGGTGCCGTCCAGCGCCTGCGTGATGCGCCGGGCCAGCGCCGCCGTGGTGTCAGGGCTGATACCAAAACCGGATTCGCCCGCCAGGAATTCACCCGACAGCTTGAGTAGAACGCGCTTAAACATATGAACACCTCGGCAGGAATGGGGCAAACAAGGCCGGCAGCCAGCGGGCGCGGCTGCCGGAGCGACAGGAACAGGGAAGGGCCGCGCAGAAAAAAGCCCCTTTTCAGGGGCCCCGGTACGCTTTACGCGCCTATTTCGAAGCGGACGAAGCGTTTGACGCTGGCGCCGCCCAGGTACTTGGCGACCGTCAGGCTGTTGTCCTTCACGAAGGCCTGCTCGGGCAGCACCTTTTCGGAGTAGAACTTGCCAATCTGACCCTCGACGATCTTCTCGACGATCTGCTGGGGCTTGCCCTCGTTGAGCGCCTTGTTGGTCAGGATTTCGCGCTCTTTGTCGATGTCGGTGCTGTTCACTTCGTCGCGGGTCAGGAACTGGGGACGCTCGGCGGCCACGTGCAGGGCCACGTCCTTGGCCTGGGCGTCAGTGCCGCCGTCCACGTCCACCAGCACGCCAATCTTGCCGTTGCTGTGCACGTAGCCCGCCACGGTGCTGCCTTCCAGGTAGGCCACGCGGTTCAGGACGATGTTTTCACCGATCTTGCCAGCGGTGGCGGCGACCAGGGTGGCGACGGTTTCGCCGTCCACGCTGAAGTTCTTGAACTCTTCGAGATCACTGGTCTTCGCGTCCAGCGCGGCCTGCGCCAGCTTCTCGACAATCGCCTGGAAGTCGCTGTTGCGGGCCACAAAGTCGGTTTCGCTGTTCACTTCCACGATGGCGGCGCGGTTGCCGTCCACCTTGAAGCGCACGATGCCTTCCTTGGCTTCGCGGTCACCCTTCTTGACGGCTTTGGCAATGCCGCGCTCGCGCAGCAGCGCAATGGCCTTGTCCTCGTCGTTGCCGGCGTCGGCCAGGGCCTTTTTGACGTCCATCATGCCTGCGCCCGTCAGTTCACGGAGTTTCTTGATTGATTCCAGCATGGTCATGCCTCCTGTAAAGGATGAAGTTGAGGATGCTTAGAGAAAGGGGCTGTCCGGGCAAATCACCTTCGCCGGACAGCCCCCTGCCGGCCCTGTTTAGGCCTCGATGCTGTCGGTGGCGTCCTCGGTCTGCTCGGCGCCATCGGCCGCGCCCACGTCTTCGCCGCCGCCGCGCGCCTCGACCAGCAGGTCACCGATGCGGTGGGTAATCAGCTGGATGGAGCGGATGGCGTCGTCGTTGCCGGGCACGATGTAGTCAATGACATCGGGGTCAGAGTCGGTGTCGGCCAGGGCGATCACGGGAATCCCCAGCTTGTTGGCTTCCTGCACGGCGATGACTTCCTTGGTGGGGTCCACCACGAAGATCGCGTCGGGCAGGCGGCTCATCTTGCGGATGCCACCCACGAAGCGCTGCAGGCGCTCGCGCTCGGCGGCCAGCTTGATGCGCTCGGCCTTCAGTCGGTCATTGACGCGGCCCGACTCGAACATGTCGTCCAGTTCGTTCAGGCGGTCAATGCGGGTGCGCATGGTCTTGAAGTTGGTCAGCATGCCGCCCAGCCAGCGGCTGGTCACGAAGGGCATGCCGGTGCGGCGGGCTTCCAGTTCCACGATTTCCTGGGCCTGCTTCTTGGTGCCCACGAACAGAATCACGCCGCCGCGCTCAGCCAGTTCCTTGATGTAGTCAAAGGAGCGGTCGACCTGCTTCAGTGTCTTCTGGAGGTCAATGATGAAAATGCCGTTGCGCTCGGCGAAGATGAAGCGCTTGAACTTGGGGTTCCAGCGTTTGGTTTCGTGGCCGAAGTGAACCCCGGCTTCAAGCAACTGCTTCATGGAGATGTACGACATGAAAACTCCGGAGCGTTGATTCGGGAAAAAGTTTGCCGTCCTCGTGCCAGCCCCGCAGGGGAGGCCAGGCAGCGCGCGACGCTCGAGCGCGCGCAGCGAAGGGTCACGGGGGCACCCAAACGGAGAGTATACCCGAAAGTTAAGGTGCAGGGGAGAGGGCCAGGGCCTGCTGCGCCAGGTCCAAGGTCTGCCCGGCTTCGGTGGGCTGGTCATCTTCCAGATGCCACGCTGCAGAGAGGCCCGCGTAAGCGGTCACCCAGGCCAGCAGCCGGGCGCGGTCCAGGCCGGCCGCCGCCGCGATCACGCCCGCCTTCCGTTCCAGTCGCCCTGGGTGCCGGGCCGTCTCCAGTGACGGGTTACACAGCATGTTGGCAAAGTCGTAGCCCCGCTCACCCAGCAGGCCTTTGGGATCAATGACCAGCCAGCCGCGCTCCGAACTGTGGAGCACGTTGCCGTGGTGCAGGTCCCCGTGCAGCGGGCGCACGTCCTGGGGTGAAGAGAGGAGGGCCTGGGCCAGCCCCCAGCATCCGGCAAATAGGCTGCTCTGGCGCTGCCTCTCTTCCAACGCACGAAACCACTGCAGCAGCGGCGCCAGCTCGGGCGGCGGGTCACGGCGCGGCAGATGCACCCCCGCCGCCGCCCGGCACAGGATCCGGCTGGCCTCATCGTCCTGTCCGGCCCCGACCATCGCCGTCAGGTCGGGCTCAGGGTCCAGCTGCTCCATCAGCAGCGCTGGTCCTTCGTGGCGGTACACCTGCGCCGCACCCTGTCCCGCCAGCCACACCATCAAGAGGTTGCCGCGCTGCTCCTCGGCACCTTTCGCCACCTTTAGCATGGCCGCTTGCCCCTTCCACCGCACCGGGCACAGGTCGCTGCTGGGGGTCGAAAACGGCTCGCCGTCCGGTTCCAGCCCCCAGCGGCGAATATAGGTTTCGGTCCTCACCCGCTCAGTCTGCGTCTTCGGATGGACGTCCTTCAGCCCCTGCCATCCAGACTCCGATTGAATTCAGCAGAATGCCCGATGAACTCCGAGCGGACTTGGAAAGGGGCACAGCAGACTCGGAGAGCTTCTCAGGAGGGCGAGCGAGAGCAGAGACGGACTCCGCGTTGTGGAGCCGCAGACGAAAAGGCACCCTCTGCGCCGTAATGAAACGGAATCCGTATCAGGCCGTACACTGGCCCCTTATGGACTGGTTGTACGCCATCGTTTACGGCATCGTCGAGGGAATCACCGAGTTTTTGCCCATCAGCTCGACCGGGCACCTGATTCTGACCGGCAACCTGATGGGCGTGCCCTGGACCAAGGACGTCAAAGACGCTTTTGAAGTGGTGATTCAGGGCGGCGCCATCCTGAGCGTGCTGGTGTATTACTGGCGCGACTTTCTGAAGGTGCGGCACATCGGCACCGACCAGACCCAGCGCACCCTGTGGCTGGGCGTGCTGGTGGCCTGTATTCCGGCGGTGGTGCTGGGCCTGCTGTTCGGCGACGCCATCAAGGCCTATCTGTTCCGTCCCAGCGTGGTCGCCTGGGCGCTGATCGTGGGCGGTGTGCTGATCTGGCTGATCGAGAGCCGCAAAGTGACGCCGCGCGTGGACGCCATCGAGAAGATTGGGGTTCGCCGGTCCTTTCTGATCGGCGCTCTGCAATGCCTGGCCCTGCTGTGGCCGGGGTTTTCCCGCAGCGCCAGCTCGATTCTGGGCGGCATGGTGCTGGGCCTGGACCGCGCCACCGCTACCAAATTCAGCTTCTATCTGGGCGTCCCTACGCTGGGCGGCGCGGCTCTGCTGAACCTGATTCAGGAACGTGAACTGATTTTTGGCGAGATTGGTCTGGTCAACGTGCTGCTGGGTGCGGGCGTCAGTTTTGTCACCGCCTACTTAGCGATTGGCTGGCTGCTGAAGTTCGTCTCTACCAACACCTTTAAAGGGTTTGCGGTGTACCGCGTGATTGTGGGCGCGCTGATTCTGGCCCTGATTGCGGCGGGCGTCATGACAGACGGCAACCTGGCCTGAAGTTCCCTGCTGGACACCAACAGGGCCACCGAAGAAACGCAGACCGTCACAGGACAGGCTGCGTTTTTTGGACGAAACATCTGAGCTGAAGGGTGAACCCTGATGGGCAAGCAGGTCAGGTAGCCCAGGCTGGCTCAGCGGCGCGCATGGCTTTGACCTCGGCCCTCCGGTTGCGCCTCCGTTCAGCTGTCCGTCACAACTGACGTTGCAGCAGCACGGCCTGACCCCGGTGGTAAGCGATATGCCGCAACTGCCGCGCCAGCGAGTCACTCAGGACGCGCTCACCGAACGGCGTCTGAATCTGGTACTCCGGCGCAAATCCCTGCTCTGGGATGCGGGCGTAGCCTTCGCGGGCCTGCGCCAGCGCAGCTTCCAGCGCGGCAAGAATCGTCTCTTGCGGCGTGACCTCGCTCATGGCCGGTTCGCCTCTGAGGGCCTGTGTCCAGGGTTCGTTCTCCCAGCCCAGGTAGGCATAGGTCGCCTTCGGTCCGCCGCCCTGTTCTTCGGGAAGGTAGAGGCGGGCCCAGTCGAGAATATGCAGGGCCATCCAGGCCGCTGAGTGGCCGCCGCAGGGGGAACTTCTGGAAAACTGTTCTTCTGGGATGCCCTTCAGGGCCTGCACAAACGCCTGATGTTCCGTCTCAAATTGTTGAAGCAAGAACGCTTTGATGCTCATGGGGGCTCCTTTCATCTGGGGCTCAAGCCTGCTGGGCTTTATGTGGGCGGGGAGGAGGTCAGGGGGTCCGGCCGAATTACTCTATCGCCGCTTTTGGGACCAGCGGATAGGCAGGGCTGTCTTGCCGCAGGCTTGCCAGCGGTACGCGCGGCCGAAGAGGTCTGACGCGAGAAGCGGATTCCCTCCGAACAGTCGAGAGCAGGTCGCCTTGCCTTCAGAGGGCGTCATGAGGGCTGTCCATGAGCCAGGCGTATTGCTGAGAGTGATACGAACTCCGATTGAATCGTTTATGCAAACGATTCAATCCGAGCGGAGCGAGAAGGAGCAAAACGGGTTCCGGGCGTGGAGTTTGCAAATCGGTTCTGTTCCGATTTGTAAACGAAACAGACGGAATCCGTATGACAGCCTGTGGCATTGTCCTGCCTGCAACAAGGCACAGCCCCCCCCCTGTACGTTGCAGTTCTACAGGTCTGCTCGCCTCGGCGTCATCCCAGGCTTAAGCCATCCTCTGCCCGGCTTGTGGCGCTGACTCCTAGACTGAGTGTCATGAGGCCTGTGCTTCCCCTTCTCCTGCTGGCCACGTGGCTGGCGGCCTGTGACCCGGCGCCCCTCCAGACGACCGGGCCAGCGGCTGACCAGCGGCCGCCCAGCACCTCGGCCCCAGCCAGCACCGGGCGCGACCCTGACAGCGGTCTGCCCTGGGTGGCGCGTGCCGACCTACCCCCGGAAGGTCAGCGGGTGCTGACCCGGATTGCCGGGGGCGGCCCTTTCGCCTATAGCAGGGACGGCGCGACCTTTGGGAACCGCGAGCGCCTGCTGCCCCGGCAATCCAGTGCGTATTACCGCGAATACACGGTGCCCACGCCGGGCGAACAGGACCGGGGCGCGCGCCGCGTCGTCTGCGGCGGCCAGCCTGTCACCCGCACCGCCGAGTGCTACTACACCGCCGACCACTACGCCAGCTTCCAGAGGATCGCCCCATGATGCACGTGGATTTCGCCGTTTCCTACTGCTTGCCCGCGAGCTGCGTGGGACTAACCGCCACGCGCGAGACGAGTTGTTCTCTATGTGGTGCTGCTCGACTTGATCTGTTGTTTCACGGGTCCAAGCGGCGGCCATCTCCGGGAGGCTGGTAATGCAAGTCTTCAACGAGGCGCCCAGTGGCCTGCAGGTCGCGCCGCACGAGCCGCGCATCCTGGCGGCGGGCTATCAGATAGGGGTGCGGGAGGTGAGCTTTGGCCAGGTTCACGACAAACCCAGCCTGATGCTGGCCCTGATGTCTGGCCTGGCTATCACGGGCACGTTCGGTCACAACTGGGACGCCCTGTACGACGTGCTGACCGACCCCGAGCGTCTGCCAGACCGCCTGGCCCTGCTGCTGTGCAGTTACACCCAGTTTCGCAGCCACCATCCCCACCTGAGCCGTGACCTGGAAACCGCGCTTCTGGACGCCCAGCGTGAGGCCGCTGCGCAGGGCCGCCAACTCTGGCTGCTGACCGAGGAGGCCGACGCCGACCCGGATGCCTGGTAGGCCAGGGTGACACGAGCCAAATCAGACGGCCGGCTGCCCACATCTTGGCAAAAAGCCGGAGGGCGCACGCCACGGTGAGCCGCATTTGCTCCTGCGGAGCTTTGCAAGTCGAATCGGATTGAATCCTTTTTGCAGCTGGTGGGCCCGAGTCTGGATTAACGGCCAGAACGCTTGAGTTGTGCAGAAGAAGCCAGGTTTTCCCTCCGGGTCTTGGGTTGCCGCACCGGTCTCTTGACACCTGGGGAGGTTGGCCGCGCCGTCAGGGCCTACTCAATCCTCGGTCAGGTGCGAGGTTACGGTAATTTCGCCGTAGGTCTCGGGTTGCTGCGCGCTGAAGGTGCCTTCCTTGACGCCTTCCAGCAGCGCCGCAAAATAGGTGGTGCGTTCGCCCCAGTCCTGGGCCGGCACCCCACGGAAAGTGAAGGTCCGCAGCCGCGTGCCAAACGCCCGCAGGGCTTCAAGCGCCCCTTGCAGGGTCAGGCGGTCGCGCGCCAGCAGCGGCACCTCGACCTGCCGCACCGCGCTGCGGGCGGCGCGCACCAGCCGCGCCAGGCTGCCCTGGGGGTTGGGCGGGCGCTCGCGCCGGGGCAGGGTGATCGGCACCGCCCGCGCCGGAATCAGGCCCTCGCGTTCGCGGCGCCGGGCGGCCAGAAACCCCACCAGGACGTCCAGCTCGGCCAGGGCTTCGACGCCTTCCAGGACGTCGTCGGGCACTTCATCCCATTCGCTGTCGGGGGGCAGGTCAGGCTCGGGCTGGGGCAGCAGCAGGCGCGCTTTCAAGGCGATCACCCCAGCCAGGCCAGGCAGCAGGTCGGGGTGGGCGTCGGCCAGACCGGTGCCGCCCGTCACCGCCTGCGCCCAGGCCAGCACCTCGCGCGTCAGGGCCAGCAGCGGCACCTCGCCCGGCGCCACGCGCCCGGCCCGCAGGCCCGCCGCCAGCTCGGCCAGGGTGCCCGTGAAGACCGGCAGCGTGACGGTAAACCCGCCTGCTCCGCTGGGAGGCGGCGCCGGAACGGACGAGGAAGAGGTCAGGGTCGCCGTCACTGCCTTTACAGCCGCAGGAAACCGACCTTGCTGCGGGCCTCCTCTATGACAGGCAGGGCAATGGCCCGCGCCTCTTTCGCACCCTGCACCAGGGCGTCGCGCACGTAATCCGGGTCGGCCTTCAGCGCCTCGGCGCGTTCCTGAATGGGGGTCAGGTGGGCGGTGACGCCTGTCATCAGTTTCTTCTTGCAGTCCACGCAGCCAATCCCGGCGGTGCGGCAGCCCTCGTAGACCTCGGCCAGCGTGGCGCCGTCACTGAACAGTTTGTGGTAGTCGCCCACCAGGCACTTTTCGGGGTCGCCGGGGTCGGTGCGGCGCACGCGCGCCGGGTCGGTGGGGGCCACCCGCAGCTTCTGCCAGATCGACTCCAGCGGTTCCAGGATGCCCAGGGTGCTGGCCTCACCCTTGCTTTTGCTCATTTTGCCCTGGCCGTCAACCCCCGGAATTCGCAGGGCGTCTTTGGCCAGCACGGCTTTGGGTTCAGGGAACATCTCGCCGAAGGCGTGGTTAAATTTGCGGGCAATCTCGCGCGTCAGCTCGATGTGCTGCACCTGGTCCTCGCCCACGGGCACGGTGTCGGCCTTGTAGAGCAGGATGTCGGCCGCCTGAAGCACCGGGTACATTAAGAGCCCCGCCGGGGTACTTTCCAGCTTTTGCGCCTTGTCCTTGTACTGGGTCATGCGCTCCAGTTCGCCCACTGGGGTCAGCAGGGTAAAGAGCCAGCCCAGTTCGGTGTGTTCGGGGACATGCGACTGCACAAAAAAGATCACTTTCTCGGGGTCCAGTCCCGCCGCAAAGTTGGCCACCGCCATTTCGAAGGTGCGCGCCGCCAGGAGGGCCGGGTCAAAGGCCGCCGGGTTGGTGGGCGCGTGCAGGTCCACCACGCAGTAAATCGAGTTCTTGCCGAACTGGTCGCCCAGGGCGACGTAGTTCCGCATGGCCCCGAAATAGTTTCCGATGTGCGGCTCACCGGTGGGCTGAATTCCTGAAAAGACACGCGGCATAACCGGCCAAGTCTAGAGCATTTGCCCGAAAAGGCGCCTGCTCATACAGACGCCGGTTGAATCCAGCAGTGTGCGGGGTGAAATCCGGGCGAAGCGAGAAGGTGAATAGCCGGACTGCTGCGGTCTGGCGTCGCAGAGAGTGCTTTCCTTGGCTATGCCGTGAGTGAGCAACAGCGGTAGTACTGGCCAGGAGAACACCGCGCTTTGTCTAGCCACCAGCCTACGGTCAGAGGGGCGCTACAGAAAACCGCCCCGCACGAGGCAGGGCGGCTGAACAGGTCAGGCTTTAGCGTTCGGCGGGGGTGGCCGGGTCGGTGGTGCCTTCGGCGCCTTCTGTGGCAGGCGTGGCCGGGGTGCCTTCGGTGCCCTCTGCGGGGGCGGCGCCTTCCGCAGGGGTGGTGCCCCCCGTGCTGCCGGTGCCGTTCTCAGCGCCCTCTTCCTTGGCGGGGGTCTTGGGCGTCTGGGCCGCCACGCGCTTCTCCTGGGCGGCCAGCACGGTCTTGAGGTTGTCCTTGGGTTTCAGGGTCGCCACCTGGGCGTCCACGAACTTCTGCCCGGCTTCACTCTTCTTCTGGGCCAGCACCTGGGTTTCAATCTGGCCGCGCACGGCGCTCAGGGGCTGGGTGGTGGCCGGCTTCAGGTCGGCGACGTACAGCACCGAGAAGCGCTCGCCCACCTTCACCACGTCGGTCAGGCTGCCCTCGCCTGCGTCCTTCAGGGTCTTGGCGGTAAAGACGGCGGCGTTCAGTTCCTCGCTGAGGGTGCCGCTGCCCGCTGTCACGCTGCCGC
The DNA here is from genome assembly GCF_020166395.1 of Deinococcus betulae. NCBI lineage: Bacteria > Thermotogati > Deinococcota > Deinococci > Deinococcales > Deinococcaceae > Deinococcus > Deinococcus betulae. The sequence goes on from NZ_JAIQXU010000013.1 coordinate 106,903, forward strand.
GCTCGCTGACGGTGCCGCCGGCTTTGGTGGCGGCGGCCGTGAAGTTGCCGCCCGCAAAGCTGCCCCGGAAGGCCACAGCCTTGGCCTGGTCTTTAAAGCTGGCTTCATTGACGCTGGCGCTGCCGGGCGTTTCAAACTGCGCCTTGTTCTGGGCGTAGAAGGCGGCAATGTCGGCGTCGCTGGCCTTGACGTTGCGCGAGCCGTAGGCGGCCAGCGCGGCGGCCAGTTCCTGGCGGGTGCCGGTGAGGTTCAGCTTCAGGCGCTCGGCCAGGGCAGGGGCGGCGTAGCTCTGAATGAGCTGCTGCGTCACCTGGGGCTTGAGGATGCCGTTGACCAGACCGGCGGCCTGTTCGGCGGGCACCTGCTGGAGAAGGCCCGCAAACTGCTGGTTGCTCACGACCTGCCCCACCACTTCCGAGTAGGGGATGTCCTGGCCGCCCACGGTGGCGACGGTGGGGTTCTCGACTTTCCAGTTGATGTCCTGGTACTCGACCTTCACGTCTTTTTTCAGGGCCGTGACCCAGGCTTCCAGCGCCGCGTTCTGCTTTTGCTCCTGAACGGCGGTCGTCAGGTCGGTCTTGGCCTCGGCGAAGGGCTTCGGCGCAGGCGGCAGGTACTTCTCGACCTTGACGATGTAGAACTTGCCGCCGCTCTCCACGACATCGGTCAGGCCGCCCGTCGTCAGGGCGAAGGCTGCCGCGCCCACTTCGCTGGGCAGGGCCACCTGGGCCACGGGGCGGGGCACGCCGTTTTCAACAGGCCCGAGGGCGCCGCCCCGGTCCTTAAATTCGGTGCTGTTTGCGCCCGCCAGTTCAGCAAAGTCCGCGCCGCCCTTGAGTTGCGTCAGCAGCCCCTGGGCCTTGGCCTTATCGGCCACCACAATCTGACGGCCCTGAATGCGGGCGTCGGTCTGAAAGCGCTCGGGGTTCAGGTCGTAGTAGGCGCGCAGCTCGGCGTCGGTGGGCGCAGGCACGGCCTTTTTCAGTTCCTCGACCTTGCGCTCAATGGCAATCTGCTGGCGCACCTGCTCGCGGTAGGTGGCGTCGGTCAGGCCCGCACCCTGCAGGGCGTCGGTCCATTTCTTGTTGTCGGTCAGGTCGTTTTGCTCACGGACTTCTGTGACCTTGGTGTTCACGTCGGCCCGGCTGACCTTGATGTCCTTCACGGCACCCGTGACCAGGGCCTGCTCGATTTTCTGGGCCACGATGTACGTCTTAAAGTCGTCGCCCAGCACGCCGGTGTCGGTGCTGCTCAGAATGGGGTTACTGCGCCGCACGTTTTCCAGCTCTTCGACGGTCACGCGGGTGCCGTTGACGGTCAGGGCGGGGGTGCCCGTCTCTTTGCGGGCAAACAGGTCGCCCAGGTTGGGCGTGAACTGATAGGCCATGCCCACGATCAGCAGCAGGGCCAAAACGCCCATAAAGACGTTCACGACTTTCTTCTTGTTCACTTGAACTCCTTCATACGAAGTGCTAGGTTACCGGAGCTTTGCGCTCGTAGCTCAGGTGGATAGAGCGTTGGCCTCCGGAGCCAAAGGTCACTGGTTCGAGTCCAGTCGAGCGCGCCACAGTCTTCAGCACCCTGTCCCTCACGCGGCGGGGTGTTTCTGCTTTGGCCCAGCTGGGGATGTCAGGACACACGCGCCGGATTCTAGCACGCAAGGTTAAGTGGAGGTGAAGGCATTGAAGGCCGTCTGGCGGCGGGTTTTTCGGCGCCGCGCGGCGCGCCTGGGGCCAGGGCAAGTTACCCTGTGGCCATGAGTTCTCACCTGCTGACCCTGCTTGAAGCCCTGCCCGGTTCGTATGCCGGCCCCGACCGCGCCGAAGCCGGGCCATACGGCGTGGTGGGCGTGGGCGAAGGCACCCTGGCCGCTCACCTGACGCAGAGCTTGGTGCCGGCCAGCCTGGTCCGCAGCGGCACCCAGTTTGTGCTGGGCAGCCCGGACGCAGGCGCTCTGGCCACCGATTACGCCGACCTGGCCACCGTGGCGGGCGCGGGCGTGCGCCGCGTGGCGACCGGGGGCACCCCCGAAGAAATTGACGTGCTGGTGCCGGGCGGCCCCCTGAGCACCTATCACTTTGCCCAGGCCGTGGCCCACGCCAGCGGTCACGGCGACGACGCCCGCGCCGCCGACGCCCTGCTGCTGGGCCTGGCCGCCCGCTGCGCCCCCCACGTCACCGAGAACAACCCGGCGCGCGACCTGGCCTGGAGCCTGTGGGGCCGCACGCCCCTGCTGCTGGCCGCCGCTGACGCCGACGCCCTGCCGCACGCCTGGCAGCAGCTGCTGGCGCGCACCGGCAAGACGCTGGCCGTGCCGCTGGTGGGTGACCCCTTGCCGCTGGTGACGTCGGCTTTCGAGGCCCAGCACGAGAAGGGTGACGCCAAGGTGGCCCTCATTCTGGGCGACGCCGACGACACCCTGCTGCTGGCGCGCGAGGTGCTGGAGTCGCGCATTGACGAGATCATTCATGTGCCGGCCCCGGACGGCGCCCAGGGCTACCCGGCGGCGCTGGCCCTGTGGTACTTCGGCGCGTGGGTGGCCGCCTACCTGGCCGAGCGCTACGGCACCGACGCCGCCGACGTATCGGTGCTGGCCCGCGCCCAGGGCGTCATGAGCGGCGATGACCGTGAGCAGGCCCGCCTCTCGGCCCCGCGCGACGACCTGCGCCGCACCCGCACCGAAGACGACTGGCCCGAAGAGGAGTCGGGCACCGACCACGAGGCGTACGACGAGGACGAAGCGGAGGAGTAAGTGGGCAGTGGGGGCCTGGGCGGTTGCCTCAGCCTCTGCCTTCTTTTTCCACTTCCTACTGCCCACTCCCCGTTAGTGCAGCGGGACGTGCCCCGGAAACCCAATTACCCAGTCCAGCAGATCGCCCACCATCGCGCTGGCGGTCACCATGCCGCCCGCGCCGCCGCCCGCGAAAATCAGGGTGCCGCATTCCTCGCCCTCATAGACCATCGCGTTGCGGCTGGCGCCGGCATTACACAGCGGATGCGTGTCGGGCAGACTCTGGGGCGAGACGCGGCCTCGCCACTCGCCGTTCACCCGGTCCAGCTCGGCGACCAACTTGATGCGTTCGCCGCGCGCGCGGGCGGCCTGCACGTCGGCCAGCGTCACGCCCTCAATGCCCTGCACCTCTACACTGCTGTACTTGAAGTTGCCGTCGGCACAGAAGCGGGCCAGGACCGTCAGTTTGTGGGCGGTGTCAAAGCCGCCCACGTCCAGGGTCGGCGGGTCCTCGGCGTAGCCCAGCGCCTGCGCCTCGGCCAGCGCCGCCTCGTAGGACTTGCCGCCCTCCATCTGGGTCAGGATGTACAGGCAGGTGCCGTTCAGCACGGCCTGAAGCCGCGTAAAGGTGCTGGCGCGCAGCACGGTGCTCATGGGGCCAATGACCGGGGTGCCGGCCATCACGGACGCCTCGTAGTACAGTTTGCCGTCCAGGGCGTAGTCGCGCAGTTCTTCCCAGCATTCGGCCAGCAGCGCCTTGTTGGCGGTAATGACCGCGCGCCCCGAGCGCAGGGAGGGCCGCAACAGGGCCAGGGGCCGCTCGATGCCGCCCATCGCTTCAATGACCACGCCGCATTCCTGCAAAAAGCTGGGATCGGTGGTCAGGGGGATGCCGGCCGGAATGCTCCGGGCTTTCTCGGCGTCGCGCACCAGCACGCCCGCCACTTCAATCTTCACGCCCAGGTTGGCAAAGATGCCCGAGCGGCGCTCGATCAGGTTCAGCACGTCTTGGCCCACGGTTCCGCAGCCCAGCAGGCCGACTGTCACGGTTCTCATGCGCCCGACTGTAGCGCCGCCCTGGCCAGGCACCTCTGGGGCGGGTTAGGCGAGCGCCCAGGGCAACTGGAACGGGTAGTGGGCAAATGTAAGGAAAAAGCCCGCCCTGCCTGTCAGCCCAGCCTGCAGGGCGGGCGCTAGACTGCGTTCATGTTCCCTGTGACCACCCCTATTCTCCGCTGTCCGCCGTGGTGCGGGCAGTCCCCCGGCGCGTGAGCGCGCGCCTGACGGCCCTCGCTTCGGAATTTGGTCTGGTCGAGCGGGCGCTGGGGGACCCGGCCGCGCTGGCCGACCCCCGCGAGTACGCCCGCCTGACCCGCCGCCACCGCGAGCTGCTGCCCCTGATCACCGTGCTGCGCGAGCGAGACGGCGTGGACCGCGACCTGGCCGGCGCCCGCGAACTGCTGACCGACCCTGACATGCGGGAGCTGGCCGCTGGCGAGGTGCAGACCCTCGGCGCCCGCTTGACCGAGCTGGAAGCCGAACTGGTGGTGCTGCTGCTGCCCACCGACCCGGACGACCCTAAAGACGTGATTCTGGAACTGCGGGCCGGGGCCGGCGGCGCCGAAGCCGGGCTGTTTGTCATGGACCTGCTGCGGCTGTACACCCGCTACGCCGAGGGCCTGGGCCTGCGCCTGAACGTGCTGGACGCCAACGAGAGCGACCTGGGTGGGGCCAGCAAGGTGGTGGCCGAGGTCACGGGCGACGGGGCTTACCGCGCCTTCAAATGGGAGCGCGGGGTCCACCGGGTGCAGCGCGTGCCCGCCACCGAAAGCCAGGGCCGCATTCACACCAGCACGGTGACCGTCGCCGTGCTGCCCGAAGCCGAGCAGGGCGAGGTGCAGCTGGACCTGTCCGAGGTGCGGATTGACGTGTTCCGCTCGCAGGGTGCGGGCGGGCAGGGCGTCAATACCACCGACTCGGCCGTGCGCGCTGTCTACCGCGCCGGGACCCCCGATGAAATCATGGTGGTCTGTCAGGACGGCCGCTCGCAGATTAAAAACCGCGAAAAGGCGCTGCAGGTGCTCGCCGCCCGCCTGGCCGAGCGGGAGCGCGCTGCCCGCGAAGCCCAGGAACGCTCGGAGCGCGCTGCCCAGGTGGGCACGGGCGACCGCAGCGAGAAGATTCGCACCTACAACTACCCGCAAAACCGCGTCACCGACCACCGCCTCGAAGGCGAGGACAAGAACCACCCCCTGGACAGCGTGATGACCGGCGTGCTGGCCCCGGTGGTGGGGGCGCTGGCGCGTGCCCAGCGCGAACAGCAACTGCTGGAGATGGCCGGGGGAGACGAGCAGCATGGGGCGGCGTGACCTGCTGGTGGCCGCCGGTATTCTGCGCGACCGCTTTGGGCGGGTGCTGCTGGTGGGCAATGACTGGCAGGGGCATGGCCGCGTGCGCCACACGCTGCCCGGCGGCGTTGTCGAGCCGGGCGAGACCCTGCCCGAGGCCCTGTACCGCGAGATCTACGAGGAAACGGGTCTAAAGCTGACCGGCATCAAGCACATGGCCTACACCGTCCATATTGAGGATGAGCGCCGGGGCGAGCGCGCCATTGCGGTCGCCTTTGAGGCCACCTGGGACGGTCTGCTCAACCCCGCCGACCCCGACGGCTTTATCGTGGAGGCGCGCTTTTGCACCCCTGACGAGGCCCTGGAAAAAATCGAGGCCCCGCCCATGCGCGAGCCGCTGAGTGACTACCTGAAAACCGGCGAACCCGGCCGCTTCTACGCCTTCAAAGGCTGGGACGGCCGGGGCGGATTACGGATTCCAGCCCTTAAGCCCAGAACCTGAGACGACTTCCGCTGAATGACGGCACAGCAAATCAGGGCACTGCCTGCGCCTCTAGATCGCGCCATCCGTACATTCTCTTGCTCGTTCCGCTTGGAATGAATTAAGCAGAACGCTTGATTCACTCGAAGTCGGTCTGAACAGGACCGCGCCCCGGAGGTTTAATGGCTCCGGGGCGCGGTGCTGAAAGGAGACAGGGCGCAGCGCGCCGTCTGTTTCCCTCAATCCTGCTTTACACGTAATCCACGCTGAGAATCTCGAACTCGGCGGTGCCTTTGGGCAGCTGTACCGTGACCTTCTCGCCGGCCCGTTTTCCGCTCAGGGCCTTGCCGATGGGGCTGGCGTCGCTGATTTTGCCCTTGAGCACGTCCACCTCGTAGGTGCCCACCAGCTCAAACTGGTGTTCCTTGCCCTTGGCGTCCTTAACGCGCACCTTCGCGCCCAGCCCGGCGCCGCCCGAAGCGTCTTCCTCGACAATCATGGAGCGCTCGACCTGGCTTTCCAGCTCGGCAATGCGGGCCTCATTTTCGCTCTGCTGCATGCGGGCTTCGTCGTAGGCCGCACTTTCGCGCAGGTCGCCGTCGGCGATGGCGCGCCCCATGTTCTCGGAGATTTCCTCGCGCTTGGTGGTTTTCAGGAAGTGCAGGGTTTCCAGCAATTTGTCATACCCGCGCTGGGTCATGGTGATGCGTTCTCTGGTCATAGACAGTCAAGTATAGGCGGAGGCCGGCAAAGAAGAGGCGACATCCTGGGCTGGAGGCCAGGCGCATCTGCCCACACTTGGTAAAGGCTGTCCTCAGCGCCGCCCCACCCAGGGTGCGTGGGCGGCGCGTAGGCTCGGCGCATGACCCGAGATGACCATATTGACCGCGACCAAGGCTTCGCCCCCGAAGGCGAGGTGCGCGACGACGGCACCACTGGTGAGCTGGTCAACGACAAGATGGCCGCCGAGAGCATCCTGCGTGCCGACACGATGGCGGAAAGCGCCAACCCCAACGACCAGCCCGGCTTTAACGATGGGCGCCTGGGTGGCAGCGACTTTGAAGACCGCCAGGGCACGCCCAACAACGACGGCGACAGCGACCTGGAAGGCCGCGCCGAGGGGGGCGAAGGCACCCACCGCAGCGGCGGCATTGACGGCGGCCCCGAACGGGCGACGCCGCTGCCCGGCACCGACAAGTAAAACGGACTCCGATTCAATCCTTTGCAACAACGGTTGAATCCGAGCAGAGCAACTTGTCAAGCTGTGGAGCAGAGCGGGTTCCGGGCATGGAGTTTGCAAACCCGTTCTGGTTTGTCAACGGAACAGACGGGATCCGTCTAAAGAGGTAAATGAAATGAAGGAGGCCAGCACCTTTCACGGGCTGGCCTCCTTGTGCATTTGCCTACCGGCTGTCGTTGCCAATGCCTAGGTTTTCTACCACGGCCTTTTGCACCTGCTTTTGCGTGTCCATCACCTCGACGGCCACGCGCTCGCCGCTTTCCAGGTCCATCACGAAGTGGTCGCCGTCGAGGCGCACCTTGGACAGAATCTGCTCGTCACCTTCTTCTCGGGTGGTGGCACGCAGTTCCACGAAGCGGCGCATGGGCGTGCGGATGACCTTGGGCGCCAGAATCTCCTCGACCTGAAAGATGCCGCCCGAGTTGTTCATGGTGACGTTAATCAGAACCGGCTTGTCCCGGCCCTTTTCAATCACCACCTGGTCCACCGCCAGCGCACTGATGGAATGGATGTCCACGCTGCCCAGCGAAAACGCCTTGCGTCCGCGCCCCTTGGTGATGTCGGTGCCGTCAGCCACCGCCGTGATGCCGCCCTCCAGCGTCAGCGGCGCTGGGTTGAGATCGTGGCAGTTGATGGCGCCCAGGATGAAGGACCGCACCTTCGTGCGTTTAAAGGGGTCGGGGTACAGCGGCCCCATGATGCGGTCCAAGATTGGCAGGGCTAGCGCGACCCCGTGGCCCTCGTGCCCGACACGGTGAATCTGGTTGCCGATGTCATGCAGCATGGTTCCCAGGATGACGGCCAAAAACACGTCCTCAGCGCCTCCCACCCCGCTTTCCATGATGTCGGTCTTGACCCCGGCTTCCAGCAGCAGCTCGGTAATCGCCATGCTGGCCGCGCCGGTGATAAAGGCGTGGACGCGCCCGTGGTCGTTGTAGCCCAGCTTGCGCATGGTGATGTAATTCGCCATGTCCCAGTGGGCCAGCGCCTCGGGATCGGCGCGCAGGGCCTCGTAGGCGGCCAGAGCACGCGGATACTCGGCCAGGTCGGTGCGGATGGCCTGGTTGGCTTCTTCGATCAGCTTGGCGCGCGGGGTGGTGAACTCGACCACGCGGGCCGGGGGCGTACCCTCGCGCCCCGCCACGTCGCTGACCTTGCCGCCCTCGACATTCAGGCGGAACTTCTGCTCGCCTGTTCCGGCGCCGCCGTCCTCACTCACCCTGGAACTCCGCGCGGCGCTTGTTCAGGAAGGCGTCCACCCCCTCGCGGAAGTCCTTGGTGGCGACGGTCATGCCAAACAGGTCAGCCTCGATTTCCAGCCCGCCTTCCAGCGTGGTGTCCAGACCCCGGCGAACGGCCTCCTTGATCAGCGACAGGGCGATAGGCGCGTGCTTCACCATGGCTTCTGCGACTTCACGTGCTTTTTGCAGGGCGTCGTCGGCCACGTAATTGACCAGGCCCATCGCCAGGGCTTCATCGGCTTTAATCTGGCGTGCCGTCAGCATCAGGTCCAGTGCGCGCCCGGCGCCCACCAAGCGGGCCAGGCGCTGGGTGCCGCCAAAGCCCGGAATCAGGCCTAGGGACACCTCGGGCATGCCCAGGCGGGCGCCCGTGGCCGCCACACGCACGTCGCAGGCCAGCGCCAGTTCCAGGCCGCCACCCAGCGCGAAGCCGTTGATGGCGGCCACGACGGGAATAGGCAGGCTGCTGATCTGGTGCATCACGTCCTGGCCAGCCAGCGACAGCTCGCGGCCGTCGTACACGCCGTCCAGGCTGGCGAGTTCACTGATGTCTGCGCCCGCCACAAACGCCTTGTCACCGCTGCCCGTGATAATCAGGGCGCCGACTTCGGCGTCTTCCACGATCAGGTTGACTGCCTGCGCGATCTCCGAGAAGGTATCGGCGCTCAGGGCGTTCAGGGCCTTCGGACGGGTGATGGTCAGCACGGCGAGAGGACCGTGCTGGTCAATTTGCACGTTGTTGAACTCGAATTCGTCCAGTTGCGTCATGGCGTCCATCCTGCCACACGGGGCCGCGCGGCGGTGTGCCCAGGGCGGCGCGGAGCCCTGGGCGAGCGTGGGACCGGGCACAGGACAGGCGGCCCTTCGCACCGACTCTGGTTAAATCGTTTGCCAAGACGATTCAGTCCGAATGGGGGAGGAGAGAAACAGGTTCCAGGCATGACACTGACACATCCGTGTCCTCCCGATGTGGCAACGAAACAGACGCAGTCCCTCTCAGCCTCACAAGCCCACAAAAAAAGATGACCGCGCCGCTGCGGTCATCTCTACCTTCAAATGGGTTGCCCAGAGCAAACAGTTCGCCTCTTGAATCCTGGCCTCAGTCTTTGGCAGCCAGCGTCCCAATCGCGTCCAGGGCCACGCGCACCATGCGGTCCACGCCAGCGGCCAGCACGTCGTCGGGCACCAGTTGGGGGTCGCCAATATCATTGCTGCAGGCGGTCAGGCAGGCGGCGCGCAGGCCACGCTGGGCCGCCACCAGAAAAATGGCGCTGGCTTCCATCTCGAAGCCCAGCACGCCCCGGCCGGCCCACAGGCGCGCGTGTTCAGGGGTGCTGGCGTAAAAGGCGTCCTCGGTCATGATGAGCCCGACGTGGTGCGGCGCGCCCTGTGCGCGGGCCGCCTGAACCGAGGCCTCGACGACCTCAAAGCTGGCGGCTGGCGCGTAAGGGGCGCCGCCCAGCAGCTGCCGCGTGGTGCCGTCGTTGGGCACAGCGGCGGTGGCAATTACGAGGTCGCCGGGGGCCACGCTGGGGGTCGCGCCGCCCAGGGTGCCCACCCGAATCAGGGTTTTAGCACCCAGCCGCGCCAGTTCTTCGGCCACGATGGCCGCGCTGGGACAGCCCATGCCGGTGGTCTGCACGCTGACGGGCACGCCCTGGTAGGTGCCCGTAAAGCCCAGCAGTTGCCGGTGCGAGGTGTATTCCCGCGCGCCTTCCAGGTAGGTCTGGGCGATATGACGGGCGCGGTTGGGGTCGCCGGGCAGCAGCACATAAGGAGCGACATCGCCGCGAACAGCACGAACATGAATCTGGCTCATGCGGTGAGTATAGGCAGGGCAGGTAGCTGCTTTCCCACCCGTCATCGGTGTGGGAAGAGCCTCAAGCGCGACCGTCTTTACTCATGAGGGCCAAGCGTGATGATCCTGACAGGTTTCTCACCTCCCAGGCTTAAAAGCTCCGCAGAGGCTTGAAAGACCCTCTCATTGAGGCAGCACCTCTTTTCATCTTGTTCCCATTTCACACCTTCAAGTCAGACTCTTCTCATCTGTCAGTGGGTCAGCAGCGTCTACGCCCGCTGAAATTCACAAAGACCTCACTCCCGCTCCCTACGGTGGGCAAAGGAGGACAGGTCACGTTCCGCTGACCTGCCTTTTTTGAACCGAAGGAGAACCTCACATGCGTAAACCACTGTTCCTTGCGTCCACCCTGGCTCTGAGCCTTGGCGTTGCCAGCGCCCAGACCACCACTACGACCACCACTGCGGCCCCTGCCCAGGTGACCCTGAGCGACGTGCCCGCTGGTCACTGGGCCAAGGACGCCGTTGACCGCATTGTTCAGTGTGGACTGATTCAAGGGTTCCCCGACGGCACATACCGTGGCAACGAAAACCTGACCCGTTATCAGGCCGCGCTGATTTTCTACCGCGCCCTGCAGGCCGGCGCCCTGGCCAACTGCGGCTTTACCGCCGGCGACATGACGGCCATCGGCAACGGCATGCAGGAAGTCAGCACCGAGCTGGCCGCCATTGCCACCCGCGTCACCGACCTGGAGCGCCTCAGCGCCGAGCAGCAGGCCCGCATTGACGCCCTGGAAGCCCGTATCGCTGACGTGAGCGCGCCCGGCGCAGCCTCGGCGGACGTGACGGCGCTGCAGGCCCGCATTGACGCGCTGGAAGCGGCCATTCGTAATATCCCCGCCGGTCCTGCTGGCCCCGCCGGCCCTGCGGGTCCCGCTGGTCCTGCCGGTCCTGCTGGTACGCAAGGCCCCGCCGGCACCAGCGCCAGCGGCACCGTGACCACGACCCCGCCCGTCACCACCCCGCCCACTGTCGTGATTGGCGACCCCGTTCCTACTACCCCCGAAGCCACGCGGGGCCTGTACGCCGGCGTTGCGGTGGGTGCCAAAGCCGCCGGAACTGGCTCGCAGTGCCTGTCGCTGGGTGGGAACGCCGCCACCCGCACGAACGTCAACTACTGCCTGAACGGCACGGCCATCGTGGGCTCGAGCAACGTTATTGGTGCCATCGGCGCCCGTGCGGCCGTGGAATACCAGCCCGGCTACAACGGCGTCAGCGCTGATGTGAACGCTACCTACGACATCGGCTCGGGCAACCTGACCCCCTACGTGGGCGCCGGTCTGGGTCTGACCAGCAGCCAAGCCCGCACCACGGGCGGCGTGAGCACCACCACCAACGCCACCGACGTGTACGCCAATGTCCTGTTGGGTGCCGACTACCGCGTGACTGACAGCATCTCGGTGTTCGTGGAAGGCAACGGCCGCTATTACCTGAGCAACAAAGGCGGCGGCACGGGCCTGACCAGCACCGCCAGCAACGGCTTTACCGGCGGCGTTAAGGCTGGCCTGAAGTTCTACTTCTAAGAGCCGCACACTTGAAGGGGCCCTCCGTCATGGAGGGCTTTTTGCTTTGTCTGAGCGGCAAGGATTGAGCACTCATGGCAGCACACCTGGGCAGCTGTTTGTTTCTCACAGAGGTTGCCTTGGGTAAGAACAACAGAGGTAACAGCCCTATCCACCATCGTTCTCCTACCTCTGTCCATGGTGCCCCGTTCGCTGCTCACCTGGGTCTCCTGCTGAACGCGAGATCAGCCCGGCCTCTGCACACCCAGACGGGCTACACTGGGGGGGATGCGCCTTGTTTCCTTCCTTCAGGTGCTGTTTCTGCTGGGTCTGCTGGCTTACCTGGCGCTGGTGACCCTGGAAAACCCTGGCCTGGTGCGCTTGCCTCTGCCGCTGGGCAGCGGTGAACTGACCGTGTCGGTAGGGGCCGGGGTGGCGGTGTTTGCCCTGCTGGGGGCCGTGTTTTCTGCGCTCCTGTGCCTGCCGGGCGTCTGGCGCGAACGGGCACGCCGGGGCCGTGAGGCCCGGCTGCGCCGCTCGGCCGAGGACCGCCTGACGGCCACCTTGCAGGCGCGCCTGGGCGGCATGGGCGCGGCCCCCGACCCCCGCGAAGAGGCGGGCCTGTGAAGGTCACCCCGCCCGCCCCTGAATGGACACTGGCCCCCCCCGCCAGCCGCGCCGAGCTGCTGCGGGTCATGCGCGAGTGGCGTGTGGCCCCGCCGCTGGCCCAGGCACTGAGTGGACGTGGCGTGACGGCGGCGCTGCTGGACCCCCCCCTGACCCTGACCCCCAACCCGGCGCTGCACGAGGCGGCGCGGCGCATCGCAGCGGCCATGCAGCGCGGCCAGCGCATCCGCATTCACGGCGATTACGACGCCGACGGGGTGAGCGCCACGGCGCTGCTGGTGCTGGGACTGCGCGACCTGGGGGGCACCGTTCACGGCTTTATTCCCCACCGCCTGAAAGAAGGCTACGGCCTGCACCCCGACAAGGTCGAGGAACACGCCGCCGCCTGCGACCTGCTGGTCACCGTGGACTGCGGCGTGACCAACCACGCCGAGGTGCGCGCCCTGCTGGACCGGGACACCGACGTTATCGTGACGGACCATCACGCGCCCGGCGATCAGTTTCCCGAGGCCCTGGTCGTTCATCCGCAGCTGACCACGGACTACGATCACAGCCTGCACAACCTGACGGGCGCGGGGGTGGCCTACCACCTGCTCTGGGCGGTCCGTGACCACCTGGGCCTGGACGAGCCGCGCGCCCTGAGCGCCCTGGCAACCCTGGGGACCGTGGCCGACGTGGCCCCGCTGGTGGGCGAGAACCGCGCCCTGGTGCGGGCCGGATTGGAGGCGCTGGGGCAGACCACCCTGCCTGGCCTGCGGGCGCTGCTGGAGACCGGGCGGGTGCGGGCGCCCAGCGCGCGGGACGTGGCGTTTGTGCTGGCGCCGCGCATCAATGCCGCTGGGCGGCTGGGAGAAGCTGACATTGCGCTGGACCTGCTGACCACCGCCAGCCCCCATGAAGCCCGCCGCCTGGCTGAGTATCTGGAAATCCGCAACGGCGAGCGGCGCAAGCTGCAAGACGAGATGTTTGGGCAGGCGCTGGCCCTGGCCGACCCACGTGACCCGGCGCTGGTGGTCACGCACCCGGACTGGCACGCAGGCGTAATGGGCATTGTGGCCAGCAAGCTGCTTGATACCTACCACAAGCCGGTCTACATCATCGCGCAGGGCAAGGGATCGGTGCGCAGCACGCCGGGCATCAGTGCGGTGGGTGGGCTGCGCCACAGCCACGACCTCCTGAAGCGGTATGGGGGGCATCCCGGCGCCGCCGGCTTTGCTATCGAAGAGACTCAGCTGGACGCCTTCCGTGACCGCATTCATGACTATGTCCGCCAGTTTCCGGCGCCACGGGCACGGGTCCGGCTGGACGCGCCGCTGCCGGGTCTGGGCGCCACCCTGGACCTGCTGGAGCAAACCGCCGCCTTCGAGCCATTTGGTGAAGGCCACGCCCTGCCCCTGTGGCACCTGCGCGACGTGCTGACCGAGACCCGGCTGGTGGGCAAGCGTGGAGACAGCCTGCAGTTCAAGGTGGCCGGGCTGCGGGGCGTGAAGTTTGGCGAAACGGACGCCGAGGGCGGCGAGCGGGACTTGGCCGCCCACCTGACTGGCAGCGAGTGGCGCGGCCAGCACCGCCTGGAGGTGCAGGGTCAGGCGCTGCGGCGCCCCGCCCCGGTGTCGCTGGACGCCCCAGCGCCCGAAACCTCCACCCCCCGCCTGGACCCACGCGCCGCCCTGGCCCACCTGCGTTCGGGGGCCAGCGCCTACGCGCAGGGGGCTGTGGCCGACTACCTGCGCGACAACGTGCCGGGCCTGACGCTGGCGGCGGCGGGCGAGGCCCATCCCGGCGGCGAGCTAATTCTGTACGCCCTGCCCACCGAGGACGACCTGCGCCGCTGGCTGCTGGGGGGCCGCGTGGCCTTTGCCTTTGGCCCCAGGACGCTGGCCGACCTGGAAGGCAGCCTGACCCGGCACCACCTGTCGGCGCCGCCCAGCAACCCCCTGCAAGAACTGGGGGCTGATGACCTGAACTCGCCGTACACCGCGCGCCTGGAAACGGCGGCCGACGCCTACCGCCGCTGGCAGTGGGCCCACCACTGGCGCACCCTGGACGACGCCGGATGGTCAGCCAGCGTCCTGGCCATGCTGGGTGTGGCGCCGCTGCAACCCAGCTCCGAGCCTGAACTGGCCATGAGCTAAGCACAAGAAGAGGGGGGGCGCTGACTTAGCGCCCTCCTCCTGTGGTTGCTGATGAGCGCTACGGCCACGTCATGCTCGAATCCCCCAGATGGCGCAACCTGTCCTGTTGAGCTCACTCAGCGTCCAAGGCCTGAACTAGGGCGTGTGCTTACGGGAAGTGACTCAGATAGTGTGAGGCGTGCTGGCGCTCATCCACGATCTCGCCCTAAAGCAACTGAAGGCTGAAGTTGCCCAGTACCCGCGAATGAACGGATATACCCAACTTGAGGTTGTGTCGATCCAGGCACTCCGTTCCATGGGGACGACTCAGAACGACATTCTAGATGCTCTCTATGAACGCTGGGCTGCACACGATGCCATCGCAGTACACCGGGTCGCTCACCCACTGAGAGAACCATTGTCTTCGATTGAGTGCTTTGATGGATACGACGACTACGAATACAGCGTTTGTGATGCGCTTGAGGCCTTGACGTACGAGCTCAAGGGAGGGTCTGGGATTGGGCATCTTGCCGATACAGTGCCTTCAGAGAAGGCGGCTGAGCTGGCTGCACGTTTCTTCGCCTTGTTTCAAGCACCTCGAGCCTACCGAGGTCTTGGTTGGGGCGATCCGTTTTACGCCTTTGAACAGGGTGTTGTGCTCCTGGATGAGGATCGCGCTGGATGCTTCCTGATCATCGAAAGCGATTGAGTAGACTC